>JAJRTI010000157.1 GCA_024278415.1 Planctomycetota bacterium
CGGCCTGCGTCCGCAACCCTGGGCTAGAAGACAGAAGCCCGTTGGGCTTCGGGATTGCGCTTCCGTTGGTTGAAGCGTAATCCCGCAAAGGGCGTGATGTCCAAAGCCCGGCGATTGTGGCACTTGGCTGAAATGTTACCGCTGCTGGGTTGTCTTGGTTTCCTTCTCAACGTTTCTCGGCGTCCTTTGCGCCGTTGCGGTTCATTCCCCGATCTTCGCCCACGCCGATGGCGTCGATCAATTGCTTGATGCGCGGGTCGTTCGGCGCGAGCGCGTAGGCGCGCTGTGCCCAATACTCCGCGTCGTTCCACTTGTGCAGATGGGTCAGCGCGGATGCGAGGTCGTGCAGGATGTCGACCGCGGTCGGGTCGATCGCGGTCGCCTGGGTCAGGTACGCGACGGCCTCTGGGTACCGGCGCAGGTTCACACACGTGTGGCCGGCATAGTAGAGCGCCTGTGCGTTCTTCGGGTCGAGTTCGATCGCGCGCTGAAACACCGCGAGCGCATTGGGCAGCCAGTGGCGGAAAGCAAACACGTATCCCAGCCACAGGTGCGTGTCCGCTCTATTCGGTGCGAGGTCTCGCGCCCGCCACGCGGCGAACGCGGCTTCTTCCAGTTGGCCGTCAGCGACGTAGCGCGTCACCATCTCGCCGAGTTGATCCACATTCTCCATGCGAGCGATCTGCTGGAACGCTGCATGCTGGCGCCGGCCTTGGTCAAGAGTGCGGTCGACGCGGCCGCGCCAGCCCAGGTACATCGTCAGCAGGCTGGCCGCGGCCACAGCTTCGATTGCGAGCAACAGCCACAGCCCGCGCCGCGAGGGTCCGCGCGCTCCGTCGGGGGCCTCGCTCCGGGCGGGCAGTAGGCGGTTCAGCGCCACCGACGTGGCCACGGTCAGCGGCCCGGTGATCACGAGCCCAATCGCGGCGACGAGGAGGCGGATCAACTCGATGCTGCCGGCATCGGAGTTGACCGTCTCCGCAAGGGAGATGCCCCCCACTTGCGGGAAGAAGAGCACGGGCAAACGGACGCCCACGTACACGAAGAACAGGGTCGTCAGCATCGTGCCGGTCACGTCGCGCGACACCGCCATGCCCGATGCCAATGCGTCGCGCGGGCGCAGGTTTGGCTTGGCGCGGTAGAGTTCGTCCATGGCCGACGCGAGGCTCATGGCGATGTCGATGGCGACGCCGAGCACGACGACGATCACGGTGGCCGCGAGCAGCCCGCGCAGGTCCAGCGCCAAGTCGGGCCGCTCAGACAGGAGCACCGCGCTGGTTGTGTGCAGGCCGGTGAAGCCAAGTGCATGCACGCAGGCCAAAGCCACGGCGGCTGTGCACGCCATGGGCACGAGCATGCCCACGAACGCGGCCGCGGTCTTGCGGGAGAGCCGGCCCGTGAGCAGGAACGTGAGCAGCAGCGCGGCGAGCGACAATGCAACCGTCACCGTCGGCGCATGCCAGCCGGCGGCCAGCGCGGGAAGATACAGGGCAAAGGTGAGCACCCCGACGCCGAGCATCGCCGCGACCAGGCGCATGCCGCGAATGCCGCCCAACACGACCAGCGCCGCGAGCAGCCCCCCGAGCAGCTTGATCGTGCCCCGACAGCGAAGCGCCGGGCGCACGAGGATCACGTCTTGCACGCGCTTGCCGTCCGCGATGATGTCGGCGCGCACGAAGTCGCCAACCGCGACGGGAAGCATGGCGGCCGGGTTGGGGTGCACGAGCAGACTATGTGCAACGCGCTGCCCCTGGTGCGGCCCGCCCACGATCTCCAAGCCCACAATGTGCGATTTGAGTTCGCCGAGCCGGCGCCGGCGCCGGCTCGGAGTCGAGTCGAGGACCTGAAGCTCTGGGTCGATCACCGCCGGCTCGACGTACAGGACACGCGCGAGCGAGCGGCTCACGTTGCCCTTCCGGTCCACGACCACGCGCGGCGCCGCCTGCGCGGCCCACACCGTGGCCATCACGACGATGCCCGCCGCGAGCAGGACAATCGATGCGCGCAGCCGGCTGATACGCCAGCCAGCCGGGCCGTCTTGCCTGGCGCCAAAATAATGTCCGGCGAAAACCGTGGACAGGCTCAGCGCGGCGACCATCGCCACGCCGCACACCACCAGCCGCACGACTTCGGCTGCTCCGTCCTCGAAGTTCAAAGCCTCGATCCACACCCGCGGGTCGTGGCGCAACTCGAGTGCGACGTAGTGGTCGAGGTTCGAGGCGATGGACACGAACGCGACGGTCATGGCCATCATGCACATCACGTCGTGGCCCACGCGCAGCCCCGCCGCGGTGAGCGCGGAGCGGCTGAGCGCGCCGGCGCGCGAACGCAGCTCGGACACGGCCGAGCACACGTCCATGCACACGTCCATGACCACGCCCACCGCGGACAGCACAATCCCTGCCACGAGGAGGTGGTCGAAGCGGACGCGGCGGAGCGACTTGGTGTACCAGTACTGCGTGTCCAGGTGGAAGTTCGCGCCAAACTGCACCTCCAGCCCATAGAGATGCAGCGCGCGGCAGCACCAAGTCGCCATGGCCGCGGCCACGAACACACCCACCACGGACACGCCCAGCACAAGCCCCGCCTTGCTGTTCCAGCCCGCGATGAGCGGCACCGTGGCCGCGAGCAGCACGCACGCCAGCGGCATGACGATGAGGATCGGGTCGTAGCCCCGGAGGGTGAGCGGCAGCAGCACGCCCGTGACGAGCAGCAGGGAGATCGCGAGCGCGGCCGCGGTGCGCACGCCCTGAGCGCCGGCCGTGAGCCCGAGCAAAATGAGGAACGCCGCGGCCAGGAGGATGATTGGCCGGTCGCGCACGCGCGCAATGGCCGCGGCCCGGGGCATGCCCTTGCCCGCACGCACGCGAGCCACAAACGTCGAGCCCACGTCGAGTTCCCGCACGCGGGGCAAGCGGTTGCTCGTAGGCTGCTGCACCAGGTAGCGCGTGCGGCCGTCGCCGCCAACTCGCATCGCGTAGTGCCGGCCATCGGGGGTTTTCTCGACAATCCGCAGCCGCGCAGGCTCCGCGTCTCGAACGTCGTCCGGCAGACGATGGTACAGCCCCCACCGCGGCAACGCCCAGCAGGCGATGGCTGCGCACGCGATGACGACGACGCAGTACGCGAGCACGAGTCGGCGGGATGATTGGCGTGGGAGCATGCAAGGCTCTGAGCGACGGAGGCGACGGAGGCGCAAGCCTATTAAGGTACACTAAGCGCGGGACAGAAGGAAGCCGCCCGGGAACATCCCCCGCCCGGGAACATCCCCCGCACGGCGGGCGATCCCGCTTCGCGGGCTTCCGCCGCGCCTCCCCGGGCGTGGCTACCGGCCCCGGCTGCGCGGCTTCTTCGGCCGCGTGGGCAGCAGCCGGCGCTGTTGGGCCTTCTCGGCCATGCTGCTGGGCACGTACACTCGCCGGCCGGTGAAGGGGCAGCGGCCGGACGCGAACATGGCCGTCGATGCGGACATGGGCGTGGGGAGGAAGTCCTGCACCTGCTCGACGCGCCAGCCGCGGCCTGCGAAGTAGGCGGCCAGCTCGCGCATGTGCGAGAGCGTGCAACCCGGGTGGCTGGACATGAGGTACGGCACGACATACTGCTCCTTGCCCGCGGCGCGGCTGAGCTTCGTGAAGCGCTCGACGAACTCGACGAAAGCCTCGAACCGCGGCTTGGCCATGAGGTCGAGCACGCCATCGCACAGGTGCTCCGGCGCGAGCTTCAGATGCCCGCCCACGTGATGCGCCACGAGGTCACGCACGTACGCATCGTCACGCAGCGCAAGGTCGTGGCGCACGCCGGACGCGACGAACGCGCGTCGCACGCCTGGGAGCCCGCGCACGGCCTCCATCATGCCGCGCACCGCGTCGTGGCGGCATTCGAGGTGGCGGCACACGTCCGGGTGGATGCAACTGGCGCGGCGGCACTGCTTGCCGGCGGCCCACTTGCCCTCCATGCGGCAGCGCATGCCGTACATGTTCGCGCTCGGCCCCCCGAGGTCGAAGACGATGCCGCGGTAGTCGGGATCGCGCTCGAAGCGCTGGATCTCCTCGATGATGGAATCGACGCTGCGGCTCTGGATCGCACGGCCTTGGTGGAGCGCGAGCGCGCAAAAGGAGCACCCGCCGAAGCAGCCGCGATGCGTGGTGACCGAGAACTTGACGCTCTCCAACGCAGGCACGCCGCCGAGCGCGTCGTAATGCGGATGTGCGCGGCGCGTGAACGGCAGCGCGTAGACCGCGTCCAACTCGGCCGGCGTCATGGGCGCCGGCGCGGGGTTCTCCATGATCCACTCGTGCTCGTGGCGCTGCACAACCGGGGCCCGCGCACCGGGCCAAGACGCGATGTAGTGGAGTTTCGTCGCGTCGGCGAGCAAGGAGGGGTCAGCAAGCAGGCCATCGTATGCCGGCAACTCGACCGCGTCCGCGGGCCTCTGGTCCTCGTGGATACGCACGACCGTGCCGGCCACATCACGCAGCGCCGCGGCGGCGTCGCCCGCGTCGAGGCGCTTCGCGATCTCCACGACCTGGCGCTCCGCCATGCCGTACACGAGCAGGTCGGCTTTCGCGTCGAGCAGCATGGAGCGCCGGATCTTGCCGCTCCAGTAGTCGTAATGCGCGACCCGGCGCAGGCTCGCTTCCACGCCGCCCACGACGAGGGGCACGCCCTTGAACGCCTCTCGGCAACGGTTGGCGTAGACGATCGTCGCGCGGTTGGGCCGCAGGCCGTGCTGGCCGCCAGGCGAGTACGCGTCGTCGCGGCGCAGCTTCTTGGCCGACGTGTAATGGTTGACCATCGAGTCCATCGCGCCGGCGGTGATGCCCCAGAAGAGGCGCGGCCGGCCGAGCGCGCGGAAGTCGTCGATGCGGCGCCAATCGGGCTGAGCGAGAATCCCCACGCGATACCCCGCGGCCTCGAGCACGCGGCCGACGACCGCCGCGCCGAAGCTGGGATGGTCCACGTACGCGTCGCCGCTCACGAGCACCACGTCGAGTTCATCCCACCCGCGCGCGCGGGCCTCCTCACGCGTCATGGGCAGCGGCGCGGCAGACGAGGAGCTGTGTGAGCGATGGGCCATGACAGGCGAGAGGGCAAATGGGGGCTCAGCGACCGGCCCGCGTGCTGGCGCATGCGGCTACCGGAGCCACTGCTTCAGCGGCGCAAACAGGCTGGCCGTGTGCTGGGGCAGGTAGCAGAAGCCGACGAAGCCGGCCGCGCCGGCCTTGCGCGCGAGCGCGATCTGGACCGCGAGTGCGGCCGGCGTGCTCATGCGGCCCGCGCCGCTGGCGATGCCGATGCCTTGCAAGACGGGGAAGCCTTGAGGCAGCGCGTCGCGGTGGGTCGCCGCGCGCGTGGCGAACACCTCCGCATCGAGCGTGTAGTTCATGGGGCACACGAAGTCCAGCCAGCCCTCCTTGCACCAACGCACCCAGTCCTGCCCGACACCCTCGCGGCACTTCGGCCAGTCGCGGAACACCGCAGCGCTGATCTTGACCTTGGGCGCTTCTCGCCGGAGGCGCGTCGAGATGCGCTTCACGAGCGCGCTGATGCGGCTGCACCGAAACTCGACCCATTCCGCGTGCCGCGGGCCGTCGATCACGTCCTGGGGCCAGTTGGCGACCGGCGTGCCGCTCTCGCGCTCGAACCGTGCGCGGCACTTGGCGCAGAAACAGCCCTGCGAACTGGGGTAGCGGATGAAGTCGTACTGCACGCCATCTACGTCGTACTGCGTCGCGATCTCCACCATCACCTTCTCCATGTCGACAAAGTTGGCTTCCTGCGACGGACAGAACCAGTCGATGGGCCGGCCGTCGGGCCCCTCCTGGAGCCGGCCCGCCTTGCGCAGCC
>JAJRTI010000158.1 GCA_024278415.1 Planctomycetota bacterium
CCGGCGCAGAATGCACATGCGCCGAAGGCGCATCACAACATAGCCCAGTGCAAGCTCGTTCGGTCGCGTCAGCGGGCGAACGAGCGCCACGCTGGGAAGGATGCCGAAAACAAGCCGCCAACGCTGAAAGCGTTGCACAAAACGCGGCCCGCCAGCCTTGTGGAACGCTTTCAGCGTTCCTTCGCCTGGCGCCGACGCGAACCCCGCGCGGCGCCGCGCGGGGCGCGGCTTGCACTGGGCTATGTTGTGGCAGCCCTTCGGGCTGCGGTGTCCGCGAGGGGTTGCGCGCAGGCGAAGAGTCGGGACGTTTGTTGTGAACCTGCCTGAATCCACTTCGAAACTGAAACTCCAGAACGCAACGCGTTGGGATACGTACAATCAGACCTACACCCCTACTTAGTCTCTGTCGCAAAATGCACGGAGCCCGCTGGTAGCACGCACGTCAGTGCGTTCCGTTCTGTGGTGTCCCGCATTACCGGCCAGAGACGCCCTTACGAGCGCGCTACAAGCGCCCGTCGCGCGGCATTTCGCGGCGGACACTACTTACAAACGGCCCCATCGGCGCTCCGAATCACCGACCGCCCGCCCCGCCGCTCCTTAGGGCGCCCCTTCGTCCTCTGGCGGCGCCAAGTCGAAGCTCAGATTGAACGCCTCTCCGTCGAACTCCTTGGTCATGTTAGCCCCGGTGTGCTCGAAAAGGGTGAGCATGGCTCTGTTGTTGGGCAAGACGCGTGCGGTAAAGGTCTTGATGCCGCGCTCGCGGGCGATGTCGATGAGGTACTGGAGCAGGAACGTGCCCATGCCCTTCTTCTGCCATTCGTCGTGCACGACGAACGCGACCTCCGCGGACTGGGTCTGGGGATCGAGGAAGTACTGGGCGATGGCCACGATCTCCTCGCCGCCCACGCCGGGCACGCAGCCCACGATCGCGAGGTCGTTCTTGTAGTCGATGTTCGTCTGCCGCTGCACCTCGCGGTGCGGGAACGTCGCGGTATGCGTGAAGTAGCGCAGGTGCACGGACGTGTTGCTGAGCGAGTAGAGCATCTCGGTGAGCGCCGGCTCGTCGGTGGGCTTGACCGGCCGGAAGAAGATCTCCGTGCTGTCGCGCAGCGTCGCGTAGCGCTCCAACTCGTCGGGGTAGCGCGCCTGCGTCCACGCGAGGGCGATCTGGTCGTCTGGCACGTAGTTCCGCTCCTTGGCCGCTTGTATGAGTTCTTGGCGGAACTTGGGATGCGCGATGTTGATCAGCTCCAGCGCGCGCTCGCGGATGCTCTTGCCGTGCAGGTAGGCGATGCCGTACTCGGTCACCACATAGTGCACGTCCGCGCGTGACGTGACCACGCCCGCGCCTTCGCTGAGGTGGGGCACAATGCGCGAGACCTCGCCGTTGCGCGCGGTGGATTCCATCGCGATGATCGGCTTGCCCCCGCGGCTGCGCGCCGCGCCGCGGATAAAGTCCACCTGCCCGCCGAAGCCGCTGTACACCTGATAACCCAGCGAATCGGACGCCACCTGGCCGGAGAGGTCGATCTCCAGGCCCACGTTGATCGCGACCATCTTCTCGTGCTGCGCAATCACGAAGGGGTCGTTCACGTACTCGGTAGGCCGAAACTCGAACGTCGCGTTGTTGTCGATGAAGTCGTAGAGCCGCTGGGACCCCATGCAGAAGCTGGCGACGATCTTGCCGCGGTTGATCGTCTTCTTGGAGCCGGTGATGACGCCGGCCTCGACCAGATCAATGATCCAGTCGCTGAACATCTCCGTGTGGACGCCGAGGTCCTTCTTGTCCTTGAGGTATTCGGCCATGGCCTGAGGGATGCGCCCGATGCCGCACTCGATGGTGCTGCCGTTCTCCACGAGCCGCGCAAGGTTTTGCCCGATCTTGCGCAGGTCGTCGTTGGTTGCAGGCACGTCGGTGGTGATGACGGGCTCATCGTGTGGCACCAACATGTCGATGCCGTTGACGTGGATGAAGCTCTCGCCGAGCGTGCGCGGCATGTGGCTGTTGACTTGTGCGACGACGTAGCGCGCGTTCGCCGCGGCCGCGCTCACCACGTCCACCGACACGCCCAAGCTACACAGGCCGTTGGGGTCCGGCGGAGAAACGCTAATCAGCGCCACGTCGATGGGGAGGCGGCCCGATTCGAACTCGGCCGGGATCTCGCTCAGTAACATGGGCGTGTAATCGCCGATGCCCTGCGCAAGCGCGTCGCGCACGTTCTCCATGACGAAGAACGTGTTCATCTTGAAGCGAAAGCGATACTGCCGGTCCATGTACGGCGCGATGCCGGCAGTGAGCAAATGGATGATGCGCGCGTCGCGCACGTGGCTGGAATGCTGCACGAGCGCGTTGACCAGGTGCTGGGGCTCCGCGCAGCCGGTGCCGACAAAGATGTCGTTGCCGGATTTGATGAGCTTCATCGCGTCCGCGGCCGAGCCGATGAGGTCGGAGTACTTGGCTTTCCAGTCGAATTCTTCAGGCATGTCTTTCCTCGCTTGGGTTCTACATCCTCGGCGTGTGGCGGGCGGCGTGCGTGCGGCACGCGTTCGTAGTGAGGCCCGCCAGGGCCTCCTCCGCCTGTCTCGGCCGGCTGGCGTCTGGGGACACGATGCGATCCCCGCACGCGCGGGGCCTCCGCATCGCGTCCCCGGCGCCAGCGACGCTCTTGCGAGCGTGCTACAAACGCGCTCGCTCCCCCACACGGCCTTGCGAAATGCTGGACTTAGACGGCTTCGACACTGATCCGCGCGTCCACGGCGATGGGGGTGGAGCCTTCGGGGCCAACCACGTAGGGGTTGATATCCATCTCTTGGATCTGGGGGAACTCGGTCACCAATTGCGACAGGCGCTGGAGCCCCTCGGCGATCGCGTCGATGTCCACTCCTTGTTGGCCGCGCACGCCCTTGAGGAGTTCGAACGTCTTCGTGCGCACGAGCATCTCCTTGGCCTCGGCCGCGGTGAGCGGCGCGGGGTAGAAGGCCACGTCCTTGAGCACTTCCACCATGATGCCGCCCATGCCGAACATCATGAGCGGGCCGAAGTGGGGGTCGCGCGACATGCCCAGGATGACCTCCTGGCCCTTGCCGCACATCTCTTGCACGAGCACGCCGAGGATGTCCGCGTCCGGGAGCTGCCGCGGCACGCGATACATCATGAGGTCGAACGCGTCCATGACCTCTTGCCGCGTCTTGAGCCCCACCTTCACGCCGCCGCAGTCGGACTTGTGCAAAATGTCCGGCGACCAGATCTTGAGCACGACCGGGTAGCCGAGTTGGTCCGCGATGTTGGCGGCCTGCTCCGCGGTGTTTGCCACGGTGCCGGCAGGCGTGACGAAGCCGTACGCTTCGAGGATTTCCTTGGACTCCATTTCGCCAATCTCGCGCAGGCCGCGGCGCAGGTGCCGGTCCACGATCTTCTCGACCTTGTGCCGGTTCACGGGGAACAGGCGCACCACGCGTTGCGGCCGGCTGCGCCAACTCCTGTAGTGGCTCAGCACGCGGACCGTCGCGATGGCGGCCTCAGGCGAATCGTAATGCGGGATATTGCCATCGCGCAAGATCTGGAGCGCGCCTTCCACCTTCAACGCGCCGAGGAAGACCGCCAAGATCGGCTTGTCCGGCTTGTGCCGCGCCACGCGGACCACCGCCTCCGCGGTCGCCGCGCACTCCGTCATGGCTTGGGGCGTGAGCAGCACGACCATGGAGTGCACGTTGGGATCATCGAGCACGGTGTGCATCGCAAACTCATAGCGGTCTGCCAGCGCGTCGCCGAGCACGTCGACCGGGTTGTGGCAGTTCGCGGCCGCGGGCAGTTGGGCTTCGAGGGCTTGGATCGTCTCGTCGGTGAGCTTGGCGAAGGTCAGGCCCTCGCGCTCGACCGCGTCCGCGGCCATGATGCCCGGGCCGCCGGCATTGGTCACCACGACCACGTTGGGGCCTTCGGGCAGCGGCTGCGTCGCAAAAGCCTGCGCCCGGTCGAACTGCTCCTTGATGGATGCGCACCGAATCACGCCCGCGCGCTCGAACACGCACTCGTACGCGGTCTCGCTGCCGGCAAGGCTGCCGGTGTGGGACGACGCGGCGGCCGCGCCGGCGTCCGTGCCGCCAGACTTCATGAGCAGAATCGGCTTGCGCCGCGAGATCTGCTCCGCCTCGCGCAGGAACGTGTTGCCATCGCCAATGCTCTCCAGGTAGCCCGCGATGACCTTCGTGTTCGAATCATCGCCAAGCGCGGAGATGACGTCCAACTCGTCCACGTCGCATTTGTTGCCGATGCTCACGAGCGCGCTGAAGCCGATGCCGTTCGCGTTCGCCATGTCGAGGATCGCGGCGAGCAGCGCGCCGGACTGCGAGAGGTAGCCGATGCCGCCGACCTTGGGCAAGTCGCCGCCGAAGCTCGCGTTGAGCTTGCTGCCCGGCACGAGCACGCCGAGGCAGTTGGGGCCGATGATGCGGATGCCGGCCCGCTTGGCGATGCCGACCACTTGCTCTTCGAGTTGGCGCCCGGCGGCGCCGACCTCCTTGAAGCCGGCCGTGATAATGACCACGGCCTTCGTGCCCAGGCCTGCGCACTCCTCCATCACGGCCGGCACGATCTTGGCCGGCACGACGACCACCACGAGTTGGGGGGTCTCGCCGATGGACTTGAGGTCGGGGTAGCATTTGAGGCCCTCGACCTCGTCGGCCTTGGGGTTGACCGGGTAGATCGCTCCCTCGTACCCGCCCTTGACGATACTCTCGAGGATCTCGTGGCCGACCTTGCCCTCCTCGCGGGACGCGCCCACGATGGCGACCGACTTGGGATTGAAGAAACTGTCGAGACTCATGGTCTCCGTGTCCTTTCATTTTGGCAAACAAGGGCGAGGCGGCGTGGCTCGTAGTAGGGCGGTTTATCGCCCGTTTTTCCAAAGTAGCCAACGGGCGATGAATCGCCCTACTATAAACGGCTCCGCGCTTATGCCGCTTGGCAGGCCTGCTGGCGTCACAGCCCATGGAGACCGAACACGTTCGCCTTCACCTTCTCGATCGTCGCGTTCACGGCCGGCTCGACATTCTCGCGTTGCTGCGCATCCGGGATCAACTCGCGGTCGCGCAGGCCGGCGAGCCAGTCCGTGCTTTCGAGCATCACACCGCCAAGTCCAAGGCTCATGTCGCGGTTGTCTTGCTCGCCGCAGAAGACGCACCACATGAGCGCCCAGGCGCGCGCGGTGTTGCCGGGGTGATACCCGCCGCCGCCGATGGCCACAATGGGTTTGCCACATGCCATGACGGACTCGACGACTTTAGCATAAGCGTTGTTGGTTAGCGATAGGTGAGCGAGCGGGTCGTTGGCCAGGCCGTCCATGCCAAGCTCCATCACGATCACATCGGGATCGAACGCGCCCATGAGCGGCCGCGCGATCTCGCGGAACGCGTGGAGATAGATCTCGTCGTACGTATCCTGCGGCAGCGGCACATTCACGCTGAACCCGCGGCCCTCACCTGCGCCGATCTCGTCCTCGAAGCCGGACACGAACGGGAACAGCGTATTGCCGCTTTCGTGAAACGAGACAGTCATCACGTCGGGCCGCGTGTAGAACGCGTTTTGCACGCCATCGCTATGGTGCGCGTCCACGTCGAGGAACAGCACGCGCCGGCCTTGCTCCGCGAGCCAGTGGCAGGCGATGGCCGCGTCGTTGATGTAGCAAAACCCCGCGGCCTTCTCGGGGCCGGCGTGGTGGTAGCCGCCGGAGGGATTGAACGCGATGTGCGCGTCGCCCGAGGCCACCAGTTCCGCGGCCTTGAGCGTCGCGCCGCACGCGAGCGTCGCGTAGTCGAACAGGCCCGAGAAGATCGGCGTGTCTTCCGTGCCCAACCCCATCGCGAGGCCCTCGACATCGAGGCTTCCTTGCGCCGCGGCCGCGAGCACGTCGAGATAACGAGCCGTGTGGATGCGCTCCAGGTCCGCGCGGCCCGCCGGCTTGGGCGCGGCCTCGCCGCGGTCGCTGCCGAAGAGCAGATTCATCGACACGAGCGTCTGCCGCATCATGCCCGCGCGCGTGCTGTTGAACGGGCAGGTGTCGGGATAAGAGTTCTCGTCCAACTCAGGGCAATGGACGAGGATCGTTTGTCCAGGGTTGCTCATGGGGGCTGCAAGCGAGTTTGGCGGGCGTGCAATAAACTTAGGGTGCAGGTCTGAACGTACGTAGTAAACTGGGCGTTCATTCCCGTGGTGCGCCGGCGCAGAATGCACATGCGCCGAAGGCGCATCACAACATAGCCCAGTGCAAGCTCGTTCGGTCGCGCCAGCGGGCGAACGA
>JAJRTI010000159.1 GCA_024278415.1 Planctomycetota bacterium
GCAGCCAAGCGCGCACTGCGCCGGTGTGACAGCTTGGACGAGATGGGCTACTGGACCTTTGACATTGACGTGCTTCGACGCCGCCTGTCCGGCAAGCCACCGGACGACTCCGCCCCTGACCCCTGACCCCTGACCTCTGACCCCGGCCCCGGCCGCATGGAACGACCTGCATCACAAGCCGACACGGGCGCGCGCTTCGCGGCGGAGATCGCGAAGCACATGCGCCGCACGTTCGGCCCGCGGGTGATCGAGAATGGCGGCCCCGAGCAAGGCCTGTTTGCGCTCGACTACGACACCCGGCTCCTGGCGCGCAACTACAAGCGGCCGGTGCTCGTGAGCAGCGTGGCCGGGGTGGGCTCGAAGGCCGCCACCGCGCGCCTGCTCAAGAAGCATGACACCATCGGCGTGGACCTCGTGGCGAACGCGGTGAATCGCATCGTAGCCCGCGGAGCGGAGCCGCTGTTCGTGTCGGTTTGCCTCGAATCGGCGCACTTGGACCCGCAGTCGAGCTTCCCCATCATTCGCGGGATCGCCGACGGATGCAGCGAGGCCGAGTGCGCGTTCATCGAGGCCGAAACGCCGGAGCGGCCCGACGCGTACAAGCAGTCGGATTACCACCTCGCAGGTTTCGCCGTTGGCGTGGCCGAGCGGTCGCGGCTCGTGGCGGACCGGCGCACCGAGCCCGGCGACGTGCTCGTGGCGCTCCCGTCGTCGGGCCTGCACACCAACGGCCACCTCCTGGCCCGGCGCATCTTTTTCGACAAGCTCAACATGTCCGCCGCGACGCAGATCGACGCGCTCGATGGCTCTCTCGGCGAGGAGCTGATGCGGCCCTCCCGCATCTACGTGCGGCCGCTCAAACGCTTGCTGCGCGCGTACCGAGTGAAGAAGGTCATCCGCTGCATCTCCAGCGTGGGCGATGGCGGTCTCGCCGGCGCGGTGCAGCGGCTCGTGCCGGACGGCTGCGCCGCGGTGGTGGACGTGAAGCGGATCCCCTCGCAGCCCATCTTCGACGCGCTGCGCGTGCTTGGCGAGTTGAACCCACGGGAGATGTTCGACATCTTCAACATGGGCGTTGGCATGGTGATGCTCGTGTCGAGCTTCTATGCCAAGGGCGTTGTCAAGAAGCTGAAGCGGCTGCGCCAGCCCGCCTGCATCATTGGCCAACTTACGCTTGGCGCCAAGGGCGTGCAGTTCGAGTTCTGAGTTGGCCCGAGGGCTGCTCTCGCGGCTCATGGCTGCAGCCGATCGTAGCCGCCAGGCTCTCGTAGCCGCAGCCGCCAGGCTGCGGGGGGAGCCCGAAAAGACTTCAAATTCCATAGATCCCGCATGCTGGCGCATGCGGCTGCAACCAACCCGCATGCTGGCGCATGCGGCTACCCGAACATGCATCCATGCAAGGCATTCGCGCAAGCAAGACTGAGTTGACCCAGCGATTCGGCCTGAGCAACCTCATGGCCATTCGCGTGGGCGCACTGTTGGCGCAGCGAGTGGAGTGCACCGAGGCGGTGCTCGAACTGGCGTGCGTGATGCCGGCCGTGGAAAAGCTCTTGCGGCACAGCAAGCTCCTGAAGCTGGCGCCGGCGCTCGATACGGACTCGCTGGCGGAGTTGGCGAAGGAGGTGGGCGCGGATGGCGAGGTGTCCTTGGTGGTCGTGGCTCGGGGCGAGTGGCGCACGATCGCGCTGGAGGAGGAGCTGCTCGCGGAGGAGGGCTGGTCGAACGAGGAGCCCGAGGCCGGCGACGCCCAGCACGCACTGGCGCGAGTGGGCGACGGCGAACTGGCGTCGCCGCGCCGGCCAGGCATGGGAGACATGGCCGGCGTGTTTCCGGAGGGCGAGGTGGCGCAACTCAAGCTGACCGCGCTGACGAGCGCGGACGAAAACACGAAGCTGGAGGCCATGCGCAAGCTGATGTTCGCTCCCATCAGCGACCAGGAGAAGGGCGCAGTGATGCTCAAGATCCTCATCGACCCGATGTCGAAGGTGCGCACGGAAGCGCTCAAGGGCCTGCGGTCGCTGGGGTTCGACTCGTCGCTCGCGGAGGCCGCGGCCGCGTTGATCGAGGGCGATGCCGCGGCCATGGCCTTCGCGGCCGACCGTATCGGCCGCATGATGGCCGGCGCGACTGAGCAAGAGGCATACATCGTCGTGGAGCTGCTCACGGAGACGCTGCGCGAGGCCGAGTCGGCCGCGCTGGCTGGCAGCGTCATGCGCGCGCTGGGCGCCGGCGGCCCGTATCTCGTGCACAGCGACGCACAACTGCGCGGCATCCTCGAGGCCTGCATGTTGCGCCTGGCCCGGGGCGAGCGGGATCTCATCGAGCCCGCGCGCCGGGCGCTGGTCGAGATTGGCAGCCACGCGCCCCAACACGTGGCCGACTTGCTCTGGGCCGAAGCGCGCACTACCGACGTGCCGGTCGTGCGCGTGTTCCTCATCACCACCATTTGCCAACTCGACATCAGCGGCGACCGCGGGAGCGAGGTCGCCGAGGCCATCGTCGACGAGATGCTCAAGCCCGACGTGGGCGAGGAGGACCGCCTGCGCCTGCGGTATGGCGCGGTGCGCATGGGGGCCGCGGCCATCCCCCCTTTGCTCACGAGCCTCATGCGCGTGGCGCCGGACAAGAAGTGCATTGTGCTCGGCGTGCTCGACGCGGTGGCGACGGAGCGCCCCATCCCGGCCGAGGACAAGACCCGCGTGGCCCGGTGCATGCTCGATACACTCAAGGTCTCGGGCCGGCAGGTGGCCATGCACATCCTTCAGAGCCGCACGTGTGCCGATCCCGACGTGGCCCCCGACGTGCAGGCCGAACTGGCGCGGGAGTTCCTGGGCAACCTGCGCGAGTTCCAGTTGCCCGACGTGCGCGAGCGCATCTTCGACACGCTCACGCGGATGGGCCCGCCGGCCATGCCCGCCATCCTCGACTTCGTCGAGGACGCGGTGCAGGACGCGGAGACCGCGTTCGCGTTTCGCGTCTTGGGCAGCATCGCTGAGCAGCACGGCCAGGCCTGCGCCGGCCCGTACATCGACAGGGCCATCGAGCGGTGCCTGCAATGTTGGGACGACGACAGCATCGAGGAGGGGGCGTTCGTGTACGCGCTCTCTCAGATCTGCGCGGCTGGCCTATCGAGCCCCGAGCTGGTCTCGCAACTGGCCGCCCAGTGCCGGGACCGGCTGTGGAGTGGGCGCTACACCTTCGATATTCTCGAAGCGCTTGGCGTGCTGGCCGGGAGCGAGGCGTGTCGTCGGGAAGAGAAGATCGGCATCACGCAGGTCTTCATCGATCTCGTGCGCCGCGAGCCGCCCAAGGAAGTGGGCAGCGAAGTCGCGACCGAGGACGGCATCGTGTACGTGTTTGGCGCGGAGACGGACTTCGACACGATCGTGCTGCCGCTCGTGGTGCGCGGCCTGGAGCGCATTTGCATGTCCGCGAACACGACGCGCTCCCTGCGCGATCGCATCATCCAGCAGTTGCTCGACGCGTGGGGCGAGATCGTGAACTACCGGATTATCTGGGGCCCCCTGGCCATAGACGCGCTCACGCGGACCATCTGCCGCATTGGCGCACACCCGGCAACCGCGCTCCCGTACCGCGTGCAGATCGGGCGCGTGCTCTCGCGGCACGTGGACCGATTCTCGGTCGTGCAGTCGCTGGGGCAGCTCTTCCAAGAGGCCGGCCCGGCCGATGAGTTGGACGAGCTTGCGGTCGAATGCGCGCGCGAGATGATCGATGTCTGGACCGAGCCGGACGTGAACGAAGACGAGCGGGCCGCGTTCTTGCTCAGCCTCGCGCGCACCATGAGCCGCGAGCACCTCGACCCGGAGGACAAGCTCGTGCGCGCCCTGCGCCGGCGCACGATCGAGTTGCTGTTCGACGCGCTCAAGGACGGCGTGTTCGAAGTGCGCACGGCGCTGACGATTCTCAGGGACTGTCCCACATTACCCAAGCGGCAGCGCGAAGCCATCGACGATCGCCTGAGCAAGTCCTTCGGCGTCGTGCTGCGCGATCGGCACGGACCCCGGTAGGTAGCCGCATGCGCCACCATGCGGGCCGGAGCGTGAGGCGATTTTCAGATCGCCCGAATTCTGATGAATTCGGCCACAGCGCACGCTAAACAGGTACGGCGATTTATCGCCATACTACAAGCCACGGCGCGCCTCGAGCGCCGCAGTTCCTACTCATAGTCTTACTCTTGGTCTTACTCGTAATTGCTCGACACGAAGGAGGCGGAGTAGGACTAAGAGTAAGACGAGGAGTAGGAGTAAGACACGACATCAATCCGCCGCACGGCGGTTTGCCGTTCCCGCCACGATAAACACCTAAGATGAACCCCGCCTCATGTCTCGACCAGTGACACTATCCCGGCTTGCTTTCGTTCTCGCCGTGGCCGCCACGGCCGGCTTCCGCGCGGAGGCTTCCCACTACAGCGTCACGCGCTTCGGCGCAAGATCGTCGTGCAGAACCCCGCCGACTATGCGCGGGTCGGCGAACTCGTGGCCCTTCGGTGCCCGAAGCTGCTGGCGCTTGCGCCCCGGGCCCCCGGGCTCGAAGTCACCGACGGCCAGACGCTCCTTCCATCGCAAGAGGACGACGTCGATGGCGACAACGCGCCAGACGAAATCGTGTTTCGCGTCGATTTGGCCCCGAAGGAGCGGAAGGTGCTGTGGCTCACGTCGCTCAAAGAGGGTGAGGCATGCTATGTGCCCGAGAAGGCGGTGGACGCGGTGGCGACGCTGGTCCATCCCGGCTACGTGGGCCTGGAGTCGCGGCTCATGGCGTATGGGCTGCAGAGCCTCTCTCCGTTGGCGCCTCCGCGTGGGGCGCTCCAGCTCCAGTGCTATGGCAAGCTGGACCGCACGGGGCTGGCCCTGTGCAACATGGCTTGCGGGCAGGCGGGGCTGCCGCCGCTGCTGGACGTGGGCAAGGGCTTCGGGCTTGGCGGCTTGGCGATTGGCCGCACGCAGCCGCGCACCCAGGAGACCGCAGTCGTGTGGAGCCGGCTGATCGCGGCCGGCCCTATGCGAGCGGGCGTGGAAGTGCGCGTGAATAACTGGCGGACCGGCCGTGGCGGCCTTTACAACGCGCGGCTGCTCTACTTTGTCTACGCGGACCGTGAGTACGTGGAGCTGCGCGTGGAGCTGAAAGTCGTCAAGCCCTCGGCCGAGCACTTTGGCGTCGGCATGGCCACACTGGGCCCCGGCGCGCGGGTCATGGGCGGCCGCGAAGACGGCTTTGTTGGCCAGTGGGGTGTCGGCGTGGGCGGCGCGGGCGCGGTGGGCTTAGGGATTGTCGCACTGCCGTGGCGGATCGCGCGCATCGAAGGGCTCGGCGGCGAGCCATGCTGGCTGCCAGGCAACGGCATCGTGCGCCTCGGACCAGAGCTGAACCAAGCCGGGGTCTACAAGTGGCGTGTGTTCCTCGTGTCCGACTGGCAGAAGGGCGGCCGGGTGAATGAGGCCAGCTTTGGCGTGCGGCTGGCCAATCTTGCGGAAGACTTGTCGCTGCCGATCCTCGTGGACGATCAGCCGCTGTGGGACGTGTCGTCATGCGCCGACGTTGGCGTGGAGGAGAAGTGATCATGAGAAAGCTTGGCAGAGCCCTAGCCATCTTTGCCGTCACCTTTGTCGTGGCCGCAGCCGTCATGCGGGAGAGGCAGAGCGAGGGGCCGCCCGCGGCCGCGAGACGAGACGCGGACTGGAGCGCGTTCGAGTATCAACTCGACAAGCAAGAGCGCAAGGCGTCCCAGTTCAACGTCAGCTTCCGCTTCACCGACGCGGGCGACCCGTCTTCGGTGCGGGCGCTCGTGAATTGCCAAGACGAGGCCAACTACTACTACGTGCAGTTCGCCAAGAACGAGGTGCGCCTGGGCCGCGTGGAGCAAAACTTCGACCTGCGCATCGGCACGCGGAAGGAGATGGAGGTCAACGACGGCAAGACGCATCAGGTCGTGGTCAAACGCCGTGACGGCGAACTCGTCGCAGTGGTGGATGGGCAGATCGCGGCGTACGCGTTCGACGACGTGTTCTCCGGCGGGCGCATCGGTTTGGGCCGAAGCGACGATTCGGTGAAGTTCGAGGGGTTCAGGTTCCAGGCGGCTGAGGACGTGTTCTTCACCGACGACTTCATGCGCGACGAGGGCGACATGGGGCCTTGGGAGGTGCAGTCGGGCGAGTGGAGCGTCCGGTCGCTCTCCAACCCCAGCCTCAGCAGCAATGCGTTCAATTTCGTGGGCAAGGCGCAGGCCGGCGACAAGCCCGCGCCGGCGCGGGCGTTCACGGGGCATTGGTTTTGGGACAACTACCGCGTGAACGTCGCGTGCCGGCCCCTGAGCGGCGCCGCGTTCGGCCTGTACTTCTGTGTCCAAGATGAGGACAACCTGTTCCTGCTGCGCTGGCAAAGCAAGCCGCAGCCGCAGATCGAGTTTGTGCGCCGGCGCGAGGGGCGCGACACGGTCGTCGCCAAGACGCCCAGCGGGTTCATGCCCGATCAGTGGTATGGCCTCCGCATCGACGTGCGCGACGGCCGCGCAGACGCGTTTGTCGATGGCAACCGCATGCTCACCCTGAGCGACCCAAGCATCTGCTTCGGCAAGATTGGCCTCTACACCGAGGATGCTGACAAGGGGGTCGTGTTCGATGACGTGGGCGTGAAGTCGTGGCGCGAATTCGCGGACGACTTTCAACGGGTCGCACTCCGGCAGTGGACTCGCCTCGGAGGCGACTGGAACTGGGTCGAGGGGCAGGGCGAGGGCGCGTCCAGGCGGTTCGCCGTGGCTTGCGACAAGCCAGCAAAGGCCGTGGCCGGGCTTGCCGACTGGACGAACTACACCTTCTCCGCCGATCTCGGGCCGTGGCGAAAGGGCGAAGCCGGGCTCTGCTTCCACTACCTCGACGAGGGCAACTACTACGCCTGCCGATGGAGGCGCACGGAGCGCGACGAAGTGCGCGAGTTGGTGAAAGTCGTGGACGGCGTGTCGTCCGTGCTCGCGCAGCAAGAGGCCCCGCTGCATACCGGCCAGATGCGCGTCAGCGCCCGCGTCGACGATGGCTACATCCGGGTGGACGTGGACGGCCAGACCGCGCTCGAAGCATTCGATACGGATCTGCGCAATGGCAAGGTGGGGCTCTATGCGCGGGCGTGCCCGTTCGTGTGGTTCGACAACGCCAAGGTCGAGTTCCACGCGCCAGCCGAACCGTTGGCCAGCATCCACGAGGTCTTCTCCCGCGAGACGAGCATGCAGATCTGGTCGGGCTCGGAGAGCGACTGGGAGCGCCGCTACCGGTCCAAGGACGGCGTGAGCCAAACGGTGAATTGGCACCGCGCCAACTTCCACGGCGACGTGGGGATCGAGGTGGATGCGGCTTCGTTCGCGGAGGGCGGCAACATCGTGGGCCTCATCGTCGGCGCGGAGGACGCCAAGGAAGACAGCGGCTACCGGCTCGACGCGTCCAAGGCGGATGGCAAGGCCGCCTGGAAGGTGTCGCTCTTTGAGGGGGCTCGGCTCATGGGCGAGCAGGAGCTGCCGCTGGGCCGCCAGCCCTACCGCTTCCGCCTGCGCAAGGCCGGCCGCTTCGCCGCGGCGTACGTGGACGGGCGCTGCCTGCTCTACGGCCGTTCGGCCGAGCCCCTGCGCGGAGCGCGCATCGCCTACTACTCCCGCGGCGTCGAAATCGCGCGGGACGACGTGCACATCTATACCGATCACGTGTACAACGATCTGTTCCGCACCGCGCCTGTGGACTGGAGGGTCGCTTGCGGCACGTGGGAGGTGACCAACCGGTGGCAGTGCGACCCGAGGTGGTCGTTCTTCTCCGGCCGCGACACGCGCCTCGCCGCGATCTGGAACAAGCGCCAATTCGCCGGCGACTTGACGGTCGAGTTTTTCGCCGGGCCCAAGATGGACCGCTCCCGTGGCAAAGAATACGAGTACGCCAGCGACATGAACGTGACGATCTGCGCCGACGGCCAGGATCTTACGAGCGGCTACAGCTTCCTCTACGGAGGATGGCACAACACGGCCTCGGCCATCGTGCGCAAGAACGCGGTCGTCGCGCGGACGCGCAGCCACATCATCCCCAACCACACCAACATCCACCGGCGGTGGTTCCATATCCGCGCGGAGAAAAGAGGGGCGAACCTCGCGCTCTACATCGATGGCGCCCGCGTGTTGACCTACACCGACCCCAACCCGCTGCCGGGCGGGCAGATGGCGATTTGGACCTACGACAACGGGCTCATGGTGTCCCGCGTGCGCATCTCGTACGAAGGCGACGCCCCGCTCGAACGGCCGCGCCTGCTGCCGCCACGGCCGCAGGCGTGTGTGTACGACGTGGTCCCAACCCTGCGCTGGTAGGAGGGCCCTGTGGCTGAAGCAACCCCACCACGCGCGGGCCCAAGCCGGGCCGTGGCGGCCTTGTCTTGGCTCGCGCCCGCCGCGCTCGGACTGGCATTGGGGCTGGCCGTGGGCCGGCCCAAGCCCAAGGTGTATTCCCTGGAGGTGCGGTCCGACCCGGCCCGGGCGATGGTGTTCGTCGATGGCGAATGGCGCGGGTTGACGCCCCTGGCGCTGTCGGACGTGGGGCCCGGGCGGCGCCGCGTCACGATCGAGAAGAGCGGCTTCCTCAGACGCACGGACGTGGTGGCTGTGGAAGGGGAGACGCGGCTCCTGGCCGCGCTCGAGAAGGTGCCCACCTGCAAGCTCACCGTGTCGACCAAGCCGCCCGGCGCGCTCGTGCTGGTGCGGGGCCTGCCCATGGGCGAGACGCCGGTGACCCTCGAGGGGTTGCCCGAAGGCGCCCTTCCCGTGGCCGTCGAGAGGCAAGGCTATGATCCGATCTCGGAGATTGTGCCGCTCGCCGCCCCGGCCGTGACGCTGACTCGCACGCTCGAATCCAGCAGCGAGGCGTACTTCGCCAAGATGATCGCGGCATACCCCAGCGCCCTGAATAACTACACGGAACTCGTGCACCATTACATGCTTCAGGGCCGCTACGACGGCGCCATCAAGATCATGAAAGACGGCCTCGCCGCGGTGGACCGCACGGGCCAAACGGCCAATGATGGGGACCGCGCGATCGCGCGGTCGCGCTTCTACCAGGAGATTCGGAAGGTCTACACAGGGGCGTTCAAGTACGGCAGCCCAGGCGACGTGCAAAAGATAAGGCCCAAGCTGGAGCAAGCGCTGCTCGATAGCATCAAGGAGCACCCGGCCAGCGCGGCGAACTACGCACTGCTCGCCCAACTCTACCGCGGCGCCAACGACAAGGACCGCGTGCGGAAGATGCTCATGGAGGCGGCGGAGAAGGCGCCCAGAAACGTGGGATTGCAGTTCGCCATCGGGCAGCAGCTTTACAACGAGCGCCGGTACCGCGATGCCGCCCACGCGTTGGCGCGTGTGGTCGCCATCGAGCCGAACAACTTCCAAGCGCACCAGATCCTGGGGCTGAGCTTGCTGAACGTGCGCGAGAAGCATAAGGGCATCAAGCACTTGGAGACCGCTTGCACCCTGACGCAGGATCCGCGGGCCTTGGTGCAGATCCGCACCAAAATCGCCCTGGAGTACGTGCTCATGCGACGCTACGACGAGGCCGTGAAGCAGTGGCGCAAGGTCGTGGACATGGAGCCCGACGTGAACAAGGCCTGCGCCCTGCGCCTGCGCGTCGCATACTACTACCGGCGGCTGGGCCAGTACGGCGAGGCCCGCGCGATGTACCAAGCCGTGCTCGACGCCACGGACAAGCCCAGCATGCAGGCCATGGCCAAGCGCGGGATCGAGCGGTTGGCCATCGAGAAGAAGCGCGGGAAACAGGGGCTGCGATGACACTCGCAAGTGTTATCCTCGCAGCGGCCGGCGCCATCGCGCCGGCGACAGGCGCGGCCGAACTCAAGCCGTATCTGATGTTCGACGGCCAGCCGGCTCCCGCCGACTCGGTCCAAGTCACGACCGAGCACGGCGCGGTTCGGTTGGGCTTCATGGCGCGACGCCCGGGCACGTATCGCGTGGGGCTCTCCATCACCGCACCCGAGCTGGCGCCGCTCGCTCCCGGTTTGCCCGCGCTGAAATCCGGAGGGGTGCAGGAGCCCGTCGTCCTGCGCTATCCCTACGATTGGACGTGGCGCGGCCGCGCGAACGTGCTGAGCCGGCGGCCGCGGCTGGTCATGCCCGGCGTGCGCGCCGGCGGCAAGCTCTACATCATGGACACCCGCGAGCTGTGCGCGATCCGCATCGAGCCCGCGGGCGACGGATTGCTGCGAGCGGTGCTGCTGAAGCATCGATACCACAACGACGGCGGCGACGCATCGACCGCGGACCTGGAACTCGCCGAGGGCGAGCGTGTGGAGCTGCGCGTGCGCGTGTTCGACACCTTGGCGCAGGCGAACGAGGCGCTGTTCGGCAAAGCCAGGCCGTTGAAGGGCCGCATGACGCAGATTGCGTTCCGCGGCTGGACCGCGAAGAGCTTGTCGAAGGAGGAGTACGCTCGCGTGGCCGACGGGCTGCGCGGGTGCATGGACTACGTGATCGTCCGCGAGATCGAGCCGCATGCGTGGATCCCTGGCTTGCTCCACGAGCGCGGGCTGAAGGCGTGGCACTACCAGTACTGGGGCGCGCTGCGCCGGCATTCGTCGCAAGTGACCGATGAGATCGAGGCGCGCATGGGCATGAAGGGCGGCGCCAAACGCTACACCGCGCCCAAGTCGCCGGAGGGGGCGTGGCTGCTGTGCGACATTCGCCGAGACGACGTGCGCCAGGTCTTCGTGGACAACGCCCGCCGCGCGGTCGCGGCCGGTTTCGATGGCGTCTTCCTCGATGGCTACCCGGTCTGGCCGGACACGAATGGCCGGCGAGGCGGCAGTGTCCCGGGGGCCGCATGCTCGCTCCACTACGCGCGCTGGAGGCTGTTGAAGGAGATCGTGCAAGCCGTGCGCGGCGCCAACCCCGACGCGGTGGTGGGCATCCTTGGCAACAACTACTACGACACGCTCGGGGAGGCCGATTTTGCGCTCAAGGAGCGCATGTACTGGAGCTGGGTGAAGTTCGACCGGCGCTTCGAGCGCCGCGTGACGCGCGTGCGCATGGGCATGGACGCGGCCTTCGAGGACGGTGAGGCGCCGTTCGCCGCGAAGGCACTCGCGTACGGCTTTAAGGGCTACTCCCCCATGGCGGTGCAGAGCGCGGCCCACTTCGTGCGCCGGCCCACGGGCCTGAACTACTTCGGCGCGGGCGACTTCTTCCGCGAACAGCTCGACGACTGGCTCGCCACGATTCGCGCGATCGCAGACGAGCGGCAGCCGCATATCAAGTCCATTGAGCCGGGCGACGCGTACGTGACGTTCGAGGGACGCGACGCGCTGCGAGTCGACCGGCCGTGCCGCGTGGTGTTCTCCGTCCCCGTGTGCATTGGGCGCGGCGGGGCGCGAACGCACCGCGCGCAGTGGGTCCGCCTCGATGCGGGGGACGGGTGCCGGGTGATGCGGCAGTGTGCGGATCACTGAGCCGCGCGAAGATCGCGGAAGTGAAGATTGAAAAGTGTGAATTGAGGAATGCAAATTGGCCGTGGGCCGAAGCCTCCCGCCGGTTCCGAATGCACCTTGCAATTTGCATTTCCATTGGGCGTAACTACCGATTCCCATCTTCGCTTCGTCCCGTAGGGACGACCGAAAATAGCCCAGCGCTTCAGCGCTGGGGCGCCGACGCGAAAGGCTGCCAGTCCCGTAGGGACGGCTGAATGATCAGGCGAGGCCGGGTTCAGCCGTCCCTACGGGACTACGGGAGAACCTGCCGACAAACCTATCCCCAGCACTGAAGTGCTGGGCTATTCTCAAACGTGCCTACGGCACGAGGATGTGGCCGGCGCAAACAAGACCAGACTTGCCGAATGCTTGGCTCTTGGGTGTCAAACCAGTAGTTGCGCCCATATTTCCATTCTCCATTCTCCAATCTTCAATCTCTCTCGCGCAGGCGTGCCGCGATCTCTCGCCGCCACACGAGCGCCATGAACGC
>JAJRTI010000160.1 GCA_024278415.1 Planctomycetota bacterium
AAAGCCGCGGCGTTCGGCAAGACACCCCAACAGCGACTCCTCCTGCACGAGGTGCAGCGCATCATCGATGAGAAACGCCGGGGCCGTTGACCGCCCCCCCTACCAGCCCCGCTTCAGAAATTCTTCGATGCCGCCGCCTTGGGGCCCATCCTTTTGCCGGTGGCAGTGGCAGATGGCGAGCGCGAGCGCGTCCGCGGCGTCGGCCGGCGACGGCGGCTCGGCCAGGCCGAGGATGACCTTCACCATCTCCTGCACTTGCGTCTTGTGCGCGGCCCCATTGCCGACCACGGCCTTCTTCACCACCGTGGGCGCGTACTCGGCGACTTGCACGCCGGACTGAGCCGCGGCGAGCAACCCCACGCCGCGGCCTTCGCCGATCTTAATCGCGGACTTCACGTTCCGGCCGTAGAACACCTCCTCAATGGCCACCCACTCCGGTGAATGCTCGCGAATCGCCTCCGAGAGGCCGGTATGGATCTGTAGAAGGCGCTCCGCGAACGGCCGCTTTTCATCCGCACGCGCGACGCCGTGCGCCACCCACTTGATCCGGCTGCCCTCGCGGTCGACGACACCCCAACCTGCGACGCGTGTGCCGGGGTCTATGCCCATGACGCGCATTAGCCGATCACCTCCTCGATCACCCGCAGCCAGTTTCCGCCGAGGATCTTCTCCACGTCTGCGGCCGGGAAGCCTCGGTCAAGCATGGCTTGCGTGAGCGTGGGCAGTTGGCTGACTTCAGGAACAATCGGCACGCTGCGGCCAATCCCGTCGAAGTCCGAGCCAATCCCAACCGCGTCCACCCCCGCGATCTCGATGGCGTGCTCCGCGTGGTCCACGAGCCTCTCCAGGGACGGCTCCTTCGGATCGATGAACTTGCCGAAAAACGCGAGCCCGAGCACGCCGCGCTTCTGCCCGAGCGTGCGCAGTTGCTCGTCGGTGAGGTTGCGCGAGTGAGGCGAGAGCGCGAAGCAATCGCCATGCGTGCAGACGATGGGCGCATCGGACAAGTCCACCAAGTCCCAGAACGAGCGGTCGTTCGTGTGCGACGTGTCGATGAGGATGCCGAGGCGATTCATCTCGGCCACGGCCGCCCGGCCAAACTCCGTCAGCCCACGGCCATGCTTGCGCGTGTGCTCGCGCTCCTCCAGGGTGCAGTAGCCGAAGTAGCTCTGCTCGCCTTGGAGGCCGTGCTCGTGCGCGTCTTCCCCATGGGTGACTCCAATGCAACGCACGCCAAGGCGGTAGAAGTCGCGCAGCACGCCCAGCTCTCCCTGGCACGCGACGCCGCCCTCGAAGCTCATCATGCCTCCGAACTTCCCGCCGGCTTGCGCGGTCCGAAGCTCCGCCGCAGTTCGCGCGAGCACGAAGCGGTCGGCGTTCGCGTCCACCTCCTCGTGCATGCGATCGATGGCCAGCCACGTCCGCGGCAGGCGGTTGCCACCGACCATGAAGAACCCGCCGTTCAGGCCTCCCTCGAATGCGCGGGGCAGATCCAAGTGGAGCTTGTCCGTGCGGTCGCCGATGCTCGGCGTGGCCGGGTGCACGAGGTTCTCGACAAGCGTATCGATGTGGGCATCGAATACGAAGCTCCGCTCGTGGAGCGCCTTCGCTTCGTCTGAGACTTTAGCCATCGGCTCTACTTCTCTCCGAGCTTCCTCGACTTCTCGGCCGCGACTTGGACGGCTTGGATCAGGGCGGCGCGCAGGCCTCCCTGCTCCAGCGCGGCGATGCCTTCTGCGGTGGTTCCGCCGGGAGACATGACCGCGTCCTTGAGTGCGCCGGGGTGCATGCCGCTTTCGAGCACCATCTTGGCTGCGCCGAGCAACGTCTGCGCGGCGAGTGCCTGGGCCGCGTCGCGGGGCAGCCCCATGCGTACGCCTCCGTCGGCCAAGGCTTCGATCATGAGGTACACGTAGGCCGGGCCACTGCCGCTGAGGCCGGTCACCGCGTCGAGGTGTTTCTCTTGGAGGCGAAACGCCTTGCCCACGGCCGAGAGCATGCGCTCGACCGTGTCCGCGTCCGCGTCGGTCGCGGTTGTGCCGCACGCGAAACCGGCCGCGCCTTCGCCCACGAGGCAGGGCGTGTTGGGCATGACGCGCACCACACGCGTCCCCTGTGGCAGCCCGGCCTCGATGGCCGCGATCTTCACTCCCGCGGCGATGGACACCACGAGGTTCGCCTCGGTGACCTTGCTGTGGATGCTGGCCAGCGCGGCGGGCGCCACATCTGGCTTGACGGCAATGACGATCACGTCCGCGTGCGCCGCGTCCGCGTTGTCTTGGCTTGTGCGCACGCCGAGCTTCTGCGCCAACAAGTCCCTGCGTTCCGCGAGCGGCTCGCATATGGTGATGGAATCAGCGGCAACGAGGCCCTTGGCTGTGATGCCGCTCGCGAGGGCTTCGGCCATCTTGCCGCCGCCAACAAAGCTCACCGTGTTCATGGTCTGTCGGTCCCTTAGAGGTCTGCGAACGGAGCAACGGCCCCAAGCAAGCCGCGCTTGCCCTGGGGCCGTCCTCGGCGCCTCGCCTGCGGGTGCAGGTGAAGCTCTACTTGGCATCCTTCTTCAGCAGCCAGCCTCTCACCTTCTTGCCTCCAACCGTGACTTCGACCCAGAAGCTCCGCTTGCCGGGTCTGACCACGCGGGCCTTGTCTCCCTTTTTCAAGGTGGCCACGGCCACCCACTTGCCGCCCTTCTTGACTTGCACCTTGGCCGCAGGCGAGACCACGGTTACCCAGACTGACTTGGGCGGCTTGGGGGCTGGCTTCGATGGTTTGACGGCAGGCTTGCTCGGTTTGGCGGCCGGCTTGGACTCCAGCACCTTCACGTCGGTGTTTTTGAGGTAGCCGGTGTAGCCCTTGCCACTGACGACAAATGCAACGAAGTACAGGTCCTTGCGCGCGGGGTCTACCACGAACGGCATGACCGCGCCGCGTTTCGGTTTGTACTTATACGCGTAAAGCTTCTTGTTCTTGTCGAAACCGTACATCGCCGCGCCGCTCTTGGCGACCATGAGCGTGCCCTCGGGCGGGCGGTTTATGCTTCTGGTGAGTTTCTTCGTAGCGATGGCCAGTGTGGCGGCGTTGGCTTTGACGAGTTCGGCGGGCGACTTGTCGGGCGACTTGGCTACCTGCGCCGCAGGCTTCGGCTTGGGCGCAACCGGCGGGCGCACCTTCAGCGCGGCGGCGGCTTGCGCTTGGGCGCCCACAGGCAGGCGCTTGCGCCGCAGTTCGGCCAGTTCGCGGCAGCGTTGCGCCTGCCACTTCGCGTTGGGCCACCACTTGAGCGCCGGATCCGCCAGCCATTCGCTCGCCATGGCCATCAGCTTCGCCGGATTCTTCTCGGTCTGCATGCGTACGAGCTGGGAACGGTACACGTCGTCCAGGTCGTGCACCTTGATCTTCAGAACCCGCATCATGTCTTTGTTGTATCCCCTGTAGCCTCCGGCCGCGGGATACACCTTGATCCCGCCCTTGCCATCGCTCTCCACTCGAGCGATCTCGCCCTCCGTGTCACCTTTCCTCGTTACCCGCTTCAGACACTTCTTGAGCGCCTCGGCCTGCGAGATCCATCGCCCATCTTCCGTTGGGACTTCTCCGGCAGCCTGCCGCACATCGTCGATCTTGCGCCACTGGCCCTCGAAGAAACGGTACCCGCGTCGGTAGATCTCTTCGGGCGGCCTGTAGTCGCCATCGATCAATGCCCATCCGCACCGCAGCAGCTCCTTCGTGCTCACCCAATTGCCGTCGACCTTCCGGAACCCCCTCTGTCGAATCTGCTCTGGCTTGAGCCACTCCCCTTCCCATAGTTCGCGCCCTTCTGCGATCATGCTTTGCCGCACTTTTCGGGCCTCGGCTTCGAGCTGCTCCTTTCGTCTCCTCGCGTTGATGAGATCCTTGCTGGCCTCCTGGATGCTCCTGATCTGCTTCTCTAGATCGTCCACACCAAGAGCCGCCAGGAACTTCTCGTCTTTCTCGTGCGCGCTCTTCTGCCCATCCAATTCACGCCGCGCCATTTCCACCTTGTCCAAGGCCTTATCCCCATCTCCATCGTCCAGGAACTTCTTCGCCTCCCTAATCGGGCCTTCGATCGCGATTCGAGCAATGTTGATCTTCTGGATGCGCTTCTGTTCTTGGTAATTGTAGGCGAACAGGCCAGCCAACAAGACAACGATGGCGATAAAGATGCCGGCGCTGGGCGCCTTGCTATCGCCCTTCTTCTGCTTGCCCTTGCCCCCCTTCTTCACCTTCGTAGCAAAGCGCTCGCCGGTCTTCACGTTCGTGCCGCACTGGG
>JAJRTI010000161.1 GCA_024278415.1 Planctomycetota bacterium
GACCTTCTCGATATTCAGCCCTTGGCTGTCTGGGGCCCTGCCGTACCGTCACTGTCCGGGGACACGATGCGATCTCGCTTTCGGCTGCTCGCTACGTTGCACAGCCTGGCGCTGGCGGGCCGCTCGCTTCGCGAGACGGCCTACTTCCGCATCGCGCCCCCTGCGCTTGCGCATCGCGTCCCCGCGCGCATCCAGGTGGCAAACGCGTTTGATGGCGTGGGGGTAACGCCAGCCGCACCTTCGCTACAGGGCCTACGTCTTGCAGATCTCCTCGACGTCCGCGTTTGGCCGGCAGTCGCCGGGCGCACTGCGTCGCCGGATGCTTCGTGGGTTGCGAGTGCGCTGGCTGTTGTGGGAGCGTCGCCAGCCGTAGCCCCGCAGGTTCGGCCGTTCGACGCCCACGCGCTTGCCCTGGCGTCTGGACTCTTGCCCGGCGAGGAGGGCGGCGCCTCATGGAGTGCGCCGGCAGAGTTCGCCGTCCGGCGAACGGCGACGGCGCTTTGGCTTCCGATCGGCCTTGACGCCGGCCAGCCCCCGAGGGCGCTGTCCGCTCCGGACCCCGCGGGCAGCCCATACGCCCGCGTGTTGTCTGCGCTCGGCGAGCGAATTGAGCAAGCGCGTGCGCCGGCCGTCTGGGGACAGGCGTTGGCCGGCGCGCTCGTCTGGGGACACGATGCGATTCCCGCACGTGCGGGACTTCCGCATCGCGTCCCCTGGCGTCCACAGGCCTTCGACAAGGCGCTCGACCGGAAGCTCATGGCCGCGTACTGCCGCCTCGGGCAGATATTCGCCGGAATCGGCGACGTGGAGTCGAGCGCGCTGATGTACCGGGTGGCCGTCGACTTTGGCCCGGACCAGGGGCCGCGCTTCCGCCGCGCGTGCCGCGCGATGGCGCGGGCCTGCCGGCGGGCCCGCGACCGCGACGGGCTCGAATGGCTGGCGTCGACGCTGGAAGCTTGGCCTGAGTCCAAGCCGTGGGCCCAGGATTTGGCGAGCCGCATCCGGGCCGCGCAGCCGTAGGCCCGCGCCATGCGGAACGCCGGCCTGCGGTCGGCCTCGCAGATTGGAAATCTGCGCCACGCGGATGGCCGCCAGCAGAGAGGTGATGACTCATCTACTACGAACACCGAGCACCCAAAACCGAAAACCGACGGAGACGATCACGCGTGCGCAGTCTATCGAAAAGCATTTGCATGTGGATTGGCGCGCTCGTTGCCTCCTGCGCGGCGTGCTGGGCAGGGCCGCGGATCGAGGTCCAGCCGGACAAATACGACTTCGGCGAGGTGTTTCAGGGGGCCACGGTCGAGACGCGGTTCCAGATTCGCAATACCGGCGACGCCACGTTGAGAATCGAGCGCGTGCGCGGGGGGTGCGCACTGTGCTCGACGTCCACGCTGCGGGCAAAGGAGCTACAGCCGGGCGAAACGGACGTGCTGAGGGTCGCGTACCACGCGAGGGCCAAGCTGGGCCGGCACAAGACATTCGTCATGGTCCACTCGAACGACCCGAAGGAGCCGTTCAAGAGGATCGAACTTTCCGTCACGGTCGTGTCGCCCAAGGGCCAGCCGCGAATCCAGTGCGAGCCGGAGAAACTCGACCTGGGCAACGTGGTGGTCGGGCGCAAGCGCGTGGCGGAGGTGTCGGTATCGAACACCACGGACGCAAGGAGCGCCCTGCTCGTGAAGGCTGTAGCCACCAGCGCGGCCTGCCGCGTCGGTGGAGTCGCGCCCAAGCGAATCGCCCCGGGCAAGCGCTATACGCTCAGCATCGCGATCACCCCGCGCCGGCCCGGCCCCATCGCGGAGCACGTGGAGATCACGACCAACGACCCGGTCACGCCGGTGGTGTCGGTCCCCATCGCGGGCCGCGCAGTGGCCGGCCAGGCCGGAGCCGCCAACTCGGGCAAGCGCAACACCACGCGGCCAACACGACCGCGGGAGAAGGCCAGAAGAATCCCGGAAGGCGAAGCAAAGGCCCAGATCAGCTTCCCCTTCGACGAGGCGCTGGTGCGGGCGAACGTGCCTGTGTTTGGCGTCGCCTGGGCCAAGGAGTTCAAGTCCTATCGCCTGGAGTTCGGCGAAGGCCGCGATCCGGAGGAATGGACGCTGATCCTGTTTTCGACGCAGCCGCGGCCCTCGGACCTCTTCGCGCAGGGCAAGCTCGTGTGGAGCAAGGATTGGGGCTTCCCCAAGGGCAACCTGGGCACGTGGCAGACCGGACTGGACGAGTACGATTACGGCCAAAAGTTCAAGCACAATCTTCGAGGCGAGTACACGCTCCGCCTGACCGTGCGAGACAAACAGGATCGCATCGCTCAGCACGAGATCGTCGTGACCGTGGCCCGCGCGCTGACGAACGCGCACGGGGGATTCGGCGAATCTCCTGATAAGGTCGTGCGGTTTAAGGTGTCGCCGAACGCGCTGGACGAGGCGTTCAAACTCGTGTCGATCCTGCCCACGGACAAGCTCCCGGCGCCCAAGCGGCTTGTGATGCTCAGCAAGATTTACGAGTTCCGTCCGCCGGGCTTGGCACTCGCCCGGCCGGCGACGCTGAGCTTCAAGTTCGACCCGGCCGATCTGGGCAGGAAGCGGATCGGGCGCAAGCGAATCGTTCCCGCCCAAGTGGCGATCCACGCGTACGATCCGGTGGATCAACGGTGGCGGCCACTGCCGACCCAGGTAGACGCACAGACGGGCAAGGCCACGACGCCGGTTAGGTTGACGCCGAGGTATCTGGCCTACTACGCGCTTCTGGCCGACGTGATCCGGCCGGCGCGGCCCCGGCTTGCCCCACTGCCGGCGCGCAGTTCGACGCGCCTGCTGACGGTGAGAGGAAAGGGCGAGCCCGATTCAAGAGTTGTCGTGGCTTGCGCTTCCAAGAACGGCGTACGGCGCTTTGGCGCGCCCTGTGACGCCGCGGGAGCGTTTGCGGCCCAGGTCCGCCTCTGCGAGGGAGCCAACACGCTGACCGTCTACTGTGTGGAAAAGGCCCGCAACAGGAGCGCGCTCACGAGGCCACACCGGGTCGTGCTGGCGTACCGACACCCCAAGCGCGTGCAGGCGGTGCGGTTCGTGGGCGCCAAGGAGGCTGCGTTCGGCCAAAGGCTGCTGGTGAAACTTGCGGCCGCGGACAAGCAGCCCGGCAGAACCGCGACGCTCGTGCGCGTCTAGTCCACCAAGACTGACCCCGGGGGCTTCACCGTGGAGGCCGTCGAAACCGGCCCTAAGACGGAGGTGTACGCGGCTGCGTTCGACGTGGGCAACGCGTCCGACGCCGCCAACGGCACGATCGGCGCGCAGGTCGACGGCGAGAGGATCGTGGCGGCGTGGGCGCTGGACCCGAAAGCGCGGGGCGAAATCGTCTATCGAGACCGCGTGCCTCCGAGCGCGCCAACGATCACCCGCGCGCCGAACGCAGCGCTGTGCTGGAACACGTTCGAGGCCGACGCCGCGGCGATGCTGAAACAGTGGCGCCCGCTCGACGGCCCGGCCGGCGCGGAGCGGTCCATTGAGAGCGAGGACGGCAACCATTTCATCCGCATGGCGAGCCGCGAGAATCAGGCGGGGCACCTGGGCGTGACCGCATGGGCTGGAGCGTACACGGTGTCCGCCCACCCGATCGTGTCCTTTGACTTCCGCGCGAGCCCGCGTACGCAGGTCGATCTGCTCGTGGCCATAGCGAGGCCGAAAGTGGGCTGGAAGGGCGTCGGACTCACGGACGAGCATCCGTTCTACGCGAGGCTCGGCCGGATATATGGAGCAAAAGCCGATGGCAAGTGGCGCCACGCGCAGGTGAATCTCCTGCGATTCGTCAAGCAGAGGTATCCGGGGGCGAAGGACTGCCAGATCACGCGCATCGCGTTCGCGGACTGGGACGGCGGGGATCGGCTGTTCGGCACGAAGTATCATGGGAAGTCCGCGTCGAGAGGATGCCGTTACGACGTGGACAACTTCGCGATCACGCGATATGCCGCGTCGGCCGGGCGTGTGACGTTCACATGGTCGGCCCGGGACGTGTCCGGTGTTTCAGGCTGGAGCTACATGCTCGACCACTCGCCGCGTACAACGCCAGCGACGCGCGACATGGGGCCGCAAGCCAAGAAGACGTACGAGACGCTCGCAGACGGCCGGTGGTGGTTCCACGTGCGGGCCAGAGATCGGTGCGGCAACTGGGGCCCCGCAAACCATTTCCTGCACGTGGTCGACACTAAGCCGCCCACCGCGGCGTTGGATACGACACCGAATGCGCCGGCGCAATTCGGCAAAGGCATTGCGATCAAGCTCTCGGACGCGGGCGCGGGTGTTGATCCAGGCAGCGTCGTGCTGAGTATGGACGGCCGGCTGTATCGCGTCGGCGAGCCGGGGCTAGACTACGACGCGGACCGGGGAGTGCTCACTTGGCGGCCCAGCCAGGTGCGGCCGTACGCGCTGTGGTTCGTCGACGGAGCGGCGATCTCGCTGACGCTGCGGAGCCTTTCCGACTTTGCCGGCAACACCTTGCCCAAGCCGCTTTCATGGCGGTTGCAGGCGGCCTCGCCGGTCATGGTTGCGAACCAAGACGTGGCCGCACACAACGGCTGGTGCGTGAAGAACCCCGACGTGCAACTCACGCAGGAGGCAACGAAGAGGTGGACGCTGGCGTGGGTACGCACACTCCGAGGCGATGCGTACGCCAAGCGCGGCTGCTACATTCGCGAGATTGCGCTGACCCCGAAAGGAGGGCAACCGAAAGAAGCCGGCGCCGCAAAGGGAATCCCCATGCTCGCCCCCGGCAGCCGGCCGCACTTCGTTGCCGAGGTCAAAGTCGACAGCACGGTCCCGCACACGAGGATCGATGCCACGCCCCTGCATGGCAAGAAGGGCGGTCGGGCAGCGGCGGCCATCAAGCTGTCGCATGGCGATTACGCCTATCGCCGAGGCGGTTTGCTGGGTCGTTACTACCAAACGCCAGACTTCACGGGTCTGATCTGTGAACGGGTGGATCCTTCCGTGTACTTCTTCAACGACCGCGTTCTGTTCACCCCATCCGTGCCAGGCGCGCAGTCAGCCGTGTGGCAAGGCGGACTGTACGTCCGGGAGCGGGAGGTTGTAGAACTGGAACTGGCCATGTGGAGGCGGGCGCCCGCGAGCGGGAAAGCACTGATCGATGGCGAAGTCGTAATCGAGTTGCGCCCGGAGGACATGACCGATGCCGGCTACAAGAAAGAGAAGGTACTGCTGTCCCCGGGCATGCACCAACTGCGGTTGATGCTTCGCGAGCCGGAGGGCCGGTCTTGGAGCTTTGCGCTGTTTCGTTGGCGCAAAGGCGAGCGCGGGCAGGATATCCGCGAGTGCTTTGGTCCTGAGGAACTGTACTACCCCTCGAGCGTCGCCACGACCTACTACCGGTGGAACGCCGGGGCCTGGCAGGCGTACGGCCACACATTGACCGCGCCGCCGGGAAGGAATGTCCTCTACTTCTACACCGCGGACGCCGCAGGGCACAGAGAACCGGTGCAGCGCCGAGAGTTCTACTCGGTGCCCAGTGTCCCGGCCAAAGGCTAGAAGTAGCAGTTGGGGCTGGGGGCGCCGCGCAGCCAGCCTGAGCGCATGAGTGCATGCTGCCGTCTTGCAGTCAGATGTGCAAAATGCGCGCTCCTTGTGTGTGCACGGCTGCTTACGTTGCGTGTCTTGCGCTGTCGCCGCGGCCATGGCTGCGTCCTGCGCGCGACTCTGCCCTGCGGAGATTCGCTGATCGGAGTGGCGGACGCCGCGGGCTGGTAGTAGGGCGATTCATCGCCCGTCCGTGCGCCCGAAGCAACGGGCGATGAATCGCCCTACTACGAACGTCCCACCTGCCCAGCATGGGCGTGCGCGCTCAGCGATCGCTTGAGAGTTCTTGGGCAGCTCGCACAAGCGGGCCCCCTGCTCACGTCTCCTCGATCGCCCGCGCCAGCAACTCAAGCATCTGTGCCGCGCCTTCTTCGTGCGTCACGAAATCAGGTGGGGGGAAGTGCGCCTGGATCGCCCAGTCATCCTCCGTGTCGATCATGTGCGCCATGAGCCGGCGGTCGAGATTGTCTTGGATCTCCGCGTGCCGCGGCGCGTTCACTAAGTTGTTCAGTTCCAAGGGGTCGTTCTTGAGATCGTAGAGCGCCTTCGGGCCCGCCTTGGTGCGCACGTAGAGCCACTCCAGCGTGCGCACCCCGCGCTCGGGATCCGGGAAGGCCTCCGGCCCCTCGGCCTCCCGGCAAATCTCGTAGTACACCTTCGTGCGCGTCGGCGTGGGGTCGCCGTCGAGCAGCGACAGATAGCTCAGGCCCTGGACCTCCTCGGGCACGTCAACACCACACGCTTCCAGCAGCGTCGGCATGGTGTCGACCGAAATGTCGACTAAGTGCTTGATCTCCCGCGCACCCTTGAACCGCGCAGGATACCGCATGAGGAACGGCACGCGCATGGCCGCGTCGTGAGGGCACTTCTTGCCCCACCGGCCGTGTTCGCCGGCCATGTCGCCGTGGTCGCTGAGGAAAACCACAAGCGTATCGTCCGCGATGCCAGCATGGTCGAGCCAATCGAGGATACGGCCCACGTTGTGGTCCACGTTCGCGATCATGCCGTAGTAGCCGGCGAGGAATCGCCGCGCTCTTGTCCGTATCTTCTCGTCGTCCGGCACGTTGCCTCGCAACGGGACTTCGTCGGGGGAGTAGAGGTGCGCATAGTGGAACGGCGACTGGATGGGGCCGTGTGGCGGGCCGAAGCAAACCATTCCGAAGAAGGGCTTGCTCGGATCGCGGTCGACACATGACTGCATGAAGTCGATCAGATGCTCGGTCTGGAAGTCCGGCTCGTAGCGGTTGCAGTGGTACGGCTGGTCGGTGTCGCGGTAGTAGATGCTGTCGAAGTAGAAGTGGCCGCGGTTGAAGCCCACGAAGTGCTCGAATCCTAGCCGGCGCTCCCCTGGCGGCACGAAGCCCGGCTTGGGCCCGCCTTCGAGGTGCCACTTGCCGACGTAGCCGGTCTGGTAGCCGGCGTTGCGCAGCAGTTGCGGGAGGAAGTCCTGGCCCAACGGGATCGGATAATGGTTGGCGAGCTGGCCGTTCGAGTGCGGGTACTTCCCGGTGAACAGCGACGCCCGGAACGGCGAGCATAGTGGGAACGGCACAAACGCATTCTCAAAACGCACGCCCTCGGCCGCGAGCCGGTCCAGGTTCGGCGTGCGGATGACCGGGTTGCCCGCGCAGCCCATCGCGTCCGCGCGCATTTGGTCCGCGAAGATGATGAGGATGTTGGGGTGACGGGCCGTTGAATATGCATTCGTTGCTGGGGCCAAGATCTTCACCTCATAATTGCATGGTTATTCCGGAGTTCGCGAACTCCGGAATAACCTCGATCATGCGGCGGCAGCCAGAAGCTCGCGCGGAATTCGAATGGACACCACCACGGCATCACCAAATGGCCGCAACATAGGGTGCGTTCGAAGCCACGGCAACTCCACGCGGCACTGTCGAGGGAGGGTCATTCCGGAGTTCGCGAACTCCGGAATCATCCCACGCCCCAATGCTCGCGGACAATCTCAAACAACGCTGCGTGCACTGGGCTCTTGAAGCTCGCCGAAATGCCGAAGACCGCGCGGCATGTGGTGCCGACCCGGATCAGATATCCGCGCCGGATCAACTTGTCCGTCTGTCTGCCCGCGGCCTGCAAGGCCATGCCCAGTTCGCTGCTGAGGGTCTTGGGGCCTGCTGCACCGCTGTCGGCAATCCTCCGCAAGATCTGAAGACGCCGCACGTCCGTAAACGCTGTCGCCGCGTCAAAGACGAGGTCGTACAGATCAATGCCCTGCCCTGCCACGGTGTTATTCCGGAGTTCGCGAACTCCGGAATTACCCTCCGTGGCCGACGCCCCCCCCAGTGTGGCCCTCAACCATGCTACAATTCGCCCGCTCAGCGATTCCTCCCCATACGGAGACTCCATCGTGCAGTAGAGCCATACGCCTGAACGCCGACGCACAAGAAGCCCCGATCCGGCTAGCGAACGCAGGTGCGTTGAGACCACATTCCTTGCCATCTTCAGTTCACGGGCCAGATCGACTGGCGCCAACTCTCCCACTCGAATCAGATGCGAAATGATCGCAAGCCGCTGCCGGCATGCAATGGCCCGCATGATCCTGACAATAATCTCAAGCATAACGGATCCGATTCGTGAATGTCCCACAGCCCGGACGGATTATACCTGGCGCAAGATTCTCCCGCAACCAAAGCATCGGGCCAGCCCCTTGGCGCTAAACACAACTGGCGCACATCGCTCACGCCCCGAATCGACCAGGCCAGCCTCTCTACTCCGGCCTGCCCACCGCCATCATGTACACCGCTGTTTCCTGCACGCCGTCCGCGCCCACGAGATCGTTGACCTCGTCGTCGAAGAGCGCGCCGATCGCGCAAGAGGCGAGCCCAAGCGCCTCCGCGGCAAGCGACACGTGCGCGCCGATATGGCCGGCGTCGAGATACATGTAACGGTATCCGCGCTCGCCGTACTTGGACTTGTTGCGTGCGGTCACCGCGGTCCACACGAACACGACGCCCGCGGTCGCGGCCATGCGCTGGCCCAGCGCGGCTGCCGCGACTGGCACGCGGAAATCGCCGGCCTTCAACTGCTCGACCCGGTGCCGGCGCACGTCGTAGTGATACACGCCCGGCTCGACGGCGTCGACGTTGTTGATCACGAGATACGTCTCGATGGGGAATAGCGCGCCGGCGGATGGCGCGGTCCGAAGCTCGAAGCCCCCGCGCTGCGCGGTGATGCCCTGGCAAGCCCAAAACAGTTGCGAAAGCTCTTCGAGCGTGACAGGCTCCTGGGAGTAGCTCCGTCCCGACCGGCGCTTGGCGACTATCTCCCACAAGCCCTTCCCGCCTGCCGTGTCCGGCTTGGGCAATGCGATCACCTTCTCTGCATCGGGATAGCGTTTGTACACGCCCGGGTGCCGCGGCTTGGGGCCGGCACTCGGGCCCATGTCCGCCCGGTCGTACTTCGTCGTCTGCTGATACACATCGCCGATGCGCGCCTCCAGATGCAGATCGAGGTCGACGCCATCCACAAAGCGCTTCGTGTTGTCGGATGCAGGCATAGGTCGTCTCTCTCCTCGCTCAGGGTGGCGTGTCCATGCAGTCTAAGGGACAGTCTCGTTCGCTCCGTGCCTCTTCGAACATTGAGGCGAGGGCCGGGGCCTTGGTCCAAGCCGCGCCGCTTCTCTCTTGCCCTATGCCGGGCTATAATTCGCTCCTGTTGCAGAAACACCAAGCTCTCGCACTCTTCGGGTGAAGGGAGCGGGTTCGCCGACTCTCGCCACTGCTGGGCTCGTCCCAGCAGTGCGATGGTTGCCGACTACGCCGCAGCGCCTCCACCCTGTCTCCCCTGTTTTCTGGCCGCTCGCCTTAGCGAGCGGCCAGAAAACGGGGAAAGTGCAAGAAAAGGCCATCGCCGAGTAGTCGGCAATCATCGCTGCACGAGGACAAGCCCCGTGCTGGCGTCTAGCCCAAGGAAACCGAAACAAGTTTCAGCGCCGGGAAACGCGAACTTTGTTGTGTCCTTGCTGGTGAGACGCATGTCGCGACGGTTCTGCGCAGCAACAGATACAAGCAGAAGGAGATTCATCGTGCGGACAGCCACAAAGTATCGATGGGCGCTCGCTCTTGTCGTAGGCCTCGGCACGCATGCAACCGCGGCCGCCGCACTGAAAGTCTGCCAAGCTCGGAAGGTTGACGCTCCGCCGGCCGCGGTGCGCTTCGACACGCGTCTGGGACCAGCCGCGATCGCGGATTTCCGCAACGCCGCGGCCGGCCCGGCCGCGGTCCAAACCCGAGCGGCCGCGTTCTACGACAATAAGCGGATCTACTTCGTCATCGAGTGCGCGGAACCTAGGATGGACAAACTCGTGGCGAAGGTCAAGCCTCAGCCCAAGGACGCGTACGTCTTCAGCGACGACTGCGTCGAGGTGTTCATCCGTCCTCAGGCAGCCAGCAAGCAATACTATCACTTCGTCGCCAATGCCCTCGGGGCGCGCTTCGACGAAAAGGTGAAGGACAAGGGCTGGACCGCGGACTGGACCGCTCGGGTGACAAAGAGCGCCGACCGCTGGACGCTGCGCGTGGTCATCCCGTTCGCCGCACTGGGCGCCCGGCCGACGGCGGACTCGGTGTGGCGAGTCAACGTCTGCCGGCAACGCCAAGCCGGCGGCAAGCTGGAGCTGAGCGCGTGGTCGCCGACAGGGACCAACTTTCACGACCTGTCGAAATTCGGCGTCCTCCTGTTCGGGAGCGACTACGCCGCGTGCATCGCGAACGCGGTCGTCAAGCCCTGGACGCGCAGGGCCGCGGACTTGCGCCAACGCGCGAAGATCGACCCGGCCGCGGCGCAGCGCCTGGACGAACGCCTCCAGGCGATCGCGCAAGACATCGCGCCTGTGGCGCGCGCAGCCAAGCAAGGCGGCATCTCGATCTCCCAATTCGCCCACTTGCTCACGACAGGCGAGGCCGCGCTCAAACGCATCGACGACGCGGCCCAGCAACTCGACGACGCGGTCCGCAGGCTCGAAGTCGTCGCCGCGATGAAGCGGCTCGCTCCGCCTGCAAAGAAGCTGCTGGTCTACGCAACGCGGGCGATCACCAACCGCCAGATTCTGCCCGCGCCTGAGCCGCCCAAGAACATTGTGCGCAAGCTCGCGGTCCGAGCCTGCCGGGGCGAGTACGAGCCCGCGTCGTTTGTGGTCTATCCGCTGGAAACGTCACTGACGCTCGATGTCTCCGCAACAAAGCTCGAAGGCCCCGCGGGCTCGATTGATCCGAGCGCGGTCGATATCCGCGCAGTCAAGCGTTGGTACCAATCGGGCGCGGGCGGCCGGTTCCCCATCAACCGCGGGCAGCGCATCCTCACCCCTGAACTGCTGCTGAAGGACGACGCCCTCGTGCGGGTCGATCACGAGAAGAAAGAGAACTACGTGAAGCTCAAGTTCCCCGACGGCCGGCGCAAGTGGCTGTGGATCAGCAGCACCAAGACCACGCTGGAGGAGCGCAAGATATCCGTCAAGGACCAACCGATCTACGACGCCAAGGCCCTCCGGCCCGTGCGCGTGCCGCGGCACACCGCGAAGCAGTTTTGGGTCACGGTGCACGTCCCTGCAAACGCCGCGTTCGGGACCTATCGCGGCAAGATCGAACTGCGCGCGGGCGGCAAGCTGATCGAGGCGCTGCCGTTGGAACTCGACGTGCTGGCGTTCGACCTCGCGCCCAACCCTTTGGAGTCGAGCGTGTATTTCCATTGGGGCATCAACCTCGACGTGCGCGGCGAGGGCACGGTGCGCCATGCCACGCGCAGCGTCGCGCAGTATCGTGCGGAACTCGCGAACCTGCTCGCGCACGGCGTGGACAACCCCACCATGGGAGTCCGATTCGAGACGGGCCTGCTCGGGCTCGCGCTCTGGCTGCGGCAGGAAGTAGGCATGAAAAACGATCACCTCTACTACCTCATCGCCCGCACCAGCCTGCCGCCGGACACGATCAAGCAAATCATCCGCGTCGCCAAGCAGTTCGGGTTTGAGGACGTGTATTTCTACGGCGTGGACGAAGCGCGAGGCGACCGGCTCAAGGCGCAGCGCGCGGTGTGGGAGCGCGTGCACGCGGCGGGCGGCAAGGTTTTCGTCGCCGGCACAAAAGGCAACTTCCCGCTCGTCGTCGACTTGCAAGACCTCCTGGTCTGCTACGGCACGCCGTCCAAGGAAGTGGCCGCGAAGTGGCATAGCAAAGGCCACAAGATCTTCTGCTACGCCAACCCGCAATCCGGCATCGAAGAGCCCGAGACGTATCGCCGCAACTTCGGCCTCTTACTCGCGGCGAACGATTACGACGGCGGCATGACCTACATCTACTATCACGGCTGGAACGACTTCAACGGCAAGCGCTATCGGCAGCACGACTTCGTCTATCCCACCGCGGACGGAGTGATCGACACGGTCCAGTGGGAGGGCTACCGCGAGGGCATCGACGACTTGCGCTACCTGGGGACGCTGCGCCAAGCGATCGCGCGAGCCCAGCAAGCCGGCCCCGCGGCGGCACGGCTCGCCGCGCAGGCGCAACACTTCGCGGACACCATGGACGTGAGCGGCGACCTCTACGCACTGCGCGAGCAGATGATCGAATGGATCGTCAAGTTGCAGCGTTCCTGCAACTGACCGCCTGCACTTGGCCCGCATGGACACCCACAGGGTCTGCCGGAAGCCGCTGCGACACCGGGCCCATCAGCCCGCGAGCCATGGCGGCAGTGCTCTTGATTCCAATCCCAGCCTGCGGTAGCATCCTTCGCTTGATTCTTCCCGAATTCTTCAGGCCGTCGCGTGTCGCGGCGCCTCGTCACTAAACCTTTGACTCTGTGAGGATCGAGTAATGGCCAAGGTCAAGCCCGTCAAGATGGTCACCGTTGGTTGCGGCGGCATGGGCAGCAATCACCTCAAGCACATGCACAACGACGATGCAATCGACCTCGTCGCGGTGTGCGACGTGGACGAAGCGGTCGCGAAGGCGAAGGGCGAGGAGTTCGGCGTGCCCTACTTCACCGACTACAAGAAGTGCATCAAGGAGACCGACTGCGAAGCGGTCACCGTCGCCACGCCGCACTTCTATCACCCCATCGTGGGCATCTACGCGATGAACCAGGGCAAGCACGTGCTGTCCGAGAAGCCCATCGCCGCAACGATCTCCCAAGCCGAGAAGATGGCCAAGGCGGCCAAGAAGAACAAGGTATTGTTCACGGCCATGTTCCAACAGCGCACCACGCCGGCCGTGCGCGCCGCGCTCCAGATCGTGGCGAAGAAGCAACTCGGCGAAATCTATCGCACGTGCCTCATCGCGTCGGGCTTCCGCGCCATGGCCTACTACAACTCCGCGCTGTGGCGCGCGACGTGGGTGGGCGAAGGCGGCGGCGTGCTCGTGAACCAAGCGCCCCACCCCATTGACATTTTCTGCGCGCTCGGCGGCCTGCCGTCCAAGGTGCTCGCACGCACGGACGCGCGCATCCACGACATCGAGGTCGAGGACCGCGCGGAGGCGCTGCTCGATTACAAGAACGGCGCGACGGGCTACTTCTTCGTCAGCACCGACGAAGCGCCTGCCACGACCCTCATCGAGATCTGCGGCGAGAAGGGCAAGCTGCGCCTTGAGGGCGGCAAGCTCACGCTGCACAAGGTCAAGCCCGGCGTGGCCGCGTATGCCAAGAAAGCGACAGAGATGTGGGGTGGGCCCAAGACGGAAGCGGTCGAGGTCAAGCTGCCCGAAGGCAAGACCGGACACGGCGCGATCATCAACAACTTCGCTATGGCCATCCGCAAGAAGGAAAAGCTCCTCGTCGATGGCGCGGTCGGCACTCGCTCGATCGAGTTGGCGAACGCGATCATCATGTCCGCCAAGACCGGCAAAGAGGTCAAACTGCCCATTAGCCGCGCGGGCTACGACAAGCTCATGAAGGGCCTCCAAGCCAAGTCAAAGCCCAAGAAGAACGTGAAGGTCCTGCGCGTGACCGACCCGAACCACGTGATCCAGAAGAAGAAGTAGGAGCATCCGAGGACACGATGCGATCCCATGTCCCCCCTCCCAGGGGGGACCACAGGGGGGACGGTTCAGGCAGGCCGAACGGCTTCCACTGACCCTACCCCCCCTTCGGTTCCCCCCCTTGAAGGGGAGGATTGCGGCTTCCCCATCACGTCCCCCCTTCCAGGGGGGACCACAGGGGGGTCGGTTCGGGCAGGCCGAACGGCTTCCACTGACCCTACCCCTCCCTTCGGTTCCCCCCCTTGAAGGGGGGGATTGCGGCTTCCCTATCGCGTCCCCCGCCCCCGCCATGACCTGAGCACACACCATGATCATCGACGGACACGTCCACCTTAGCTCCGCCTACGGCACGATCGAACAATGCGTTTCGACGCTGCTTCACTACGCGGACAAGTTCGACATCGAGAAGCTGTGCATGAGCTTGGGCTTTGGCCGCGAGGAGCGGCCCACGCCGGACCAACTCCGCTGGCACAACGACCAAGTGCACGAGGCGCTTGCCTTGGCGCCGGACCGGCTCATCGGCTTCGTCTACCTCAACCCGATGTATACCGACGTGTCGATGCAGGAGATCGACAGGCATGTGGTCGATGGCCCCATGTGCGGCATCAAGCTTTGGATCGCGCTTCCTTGCAGCGATCCGAAGCTCGACCCGATCTGCGAGCGCGCCATCGCACTCGACTTGCCCATTCTCCAGCACACGTGGCTCAAGGCCACCGGCAACCAGCCCTACGAGTCCACGCCCGACGACATGGCCGCGCTCGCCGCGCGGCACCCCCGCGCCAAGTTCATCTTCGGCCACACCGGCGGCGACTGGGACTATGGCGTCATGGCTGTGCGCCAGTTCCCCAACGTGTATGCCGACCTCGCCGGCGGCGCGCCCACGGCCGGCCTCACCGAGTTGGCCGTGCAAGAGCTTGGCGCGGACCGCGTCATCTACGGCTCCGACGCGCCCGGACGCAGCTACGCGTCTCAGATCGCCAAAGTCCACGGCGCGGATATCAGCCGTGAAGATAAGGAGCTGATCTTTGGCCGCAATCTGGAGCGACTGCTGCCGGGTTCTCTCTAGTGTCGCGTCCCGCAAGTTCGTTTACCCAATCGGAGGGTGCGTAGGGTGGGCCATGCCCAATGCCATTAACTTCGCACACCTTAGCGCCGTAGGCGCGGCAGTTACTAGCCCAAGGCGTAAGCCTTGGGTCGACAACGGATCCGCCGCAAGCCAAGCCCCAAGGGGGCGACAGAACTCCGCAAAGGGCCGCTGCTGTCGCCTCCACGAGGCTCTGGTTTCAACGGCCCCAGGCTCCCAAGGCTGACGCCTTGGGCTATTGACTGTCGCCCCGACGAGGGGCTACAAGCCAGTTCGTGCGCCTTAAGTGAACGGCATTGGACGCAGCCCACTGCTCAGATATGTGCACGTAATTGCGGGACATGACACTCGTCGTCGGCTTGCCCATCCCCTCAGCCCTCTGCTTTGCAGGACATCCCATGCAGTCTCTGCCACCCCTCATCGACGTCAATGCGAGCCTCGGCAACTGGCCCTTCCGCATGCTCAAGCACAACACGCCGGAAGGGCTTCTTGCCCAGATGGACGCGGCCGGTATCGCGCAAGCATGGGTCGCGAGCTTCGACGCGATTCTGAACCGCGAGCCCAAGACCGCGAATCTCGCGCTCGCCGAAGCCACCGCCGGACATCGCGGCCGGCTGACGCCCTTCGCGGTGGTCAACCCCAACCTCCCCACTTGGGACCGCGACATCGATCTGTATCTCGACGACTTGGGCATGGCCGGCATCCGCGTGTACCCCAACTACCACGGCTACGCGGCAGACGCACGGTGCTTGGGTGAACTGTTCGCATGCGCGGGCGAGCGCGGCGCGCCCGTGGAGATCGCGGTGCGCGTCGCGGACGAGCGCATGCACCATCCGCTCGTGAAGGTTCCGGCGGTCGACGTCGCCAAGATCGAGACACACCTCAGCACTGCAGCCCGCACAAGCATCGTCTTCATCAATGTGCGAGCGAACGAGTTCGCCGCGGCCGCCAAGCTCGCCCAAGCGCATCGGAACGTGTTCGTCGAGATATCCCACGCGGAGCAAGTGGGCAGCGTCAGCCGGCTCCTCCAGCAATTCTCCGTCGCGCAAGTGCTGTTCGGCTCGCACGCCCCGCTCCTCTACCCCGTGAGCGCGATGTTCAAGCTCCGCGAGTCCGACCTGAGCGATGAACAAATCGCGGCCATAGCCAATGGCAATGCGCGCAGAATCCTGCCTGACGCGCGAGCCGACAGCCCCCCTACCGCAGCCGCTTCATAGCGCGCTGCCTGCATGCCTCATACAGCAGGATCCCCCCGGCAACCGTCACGTTGAACGAACTCGCGCCGCCGGCCATGGGGACCGACACGAAGTCGTTGCAGAGACTTCTAAGCGCGTCGGACAGTCCTACGCTCTCATTGCCCAGCACGATCGCGTGCGGCCCAGACAGGTCAGCCTCCCAGCAGGTCTTGCTTGCGTGCGCGGATGTGCCGACCACACCCACGCCGCGCTGTTTGAGCAGAGCCACGCTCTCTGCGAGATTCCCTGAGAGCGTCAAGGGGACTCGAAAGATCGACCCGGTCGTGGACCGCACGCTGGCGCGTGAGTAGGGGTCGGCCGAATCTGCGCTAAAGAGGGCCGCATCCGCGCCGCAGGCGTCCGCGGTGCGGATGAGCACGCCCACGTTGCGGGGGTCTTGGATGGCCTCGCCTACGAGCACGAGCGCATCCGAGCCAAGCCCGCCCGCGATCTCAAGAGGGGACCGATCGGCGGCCCTCACCAGTGCCGCCATGCGCGACGCCGTTTCATACCCCAGCCCCAGAATCTTGAAGAACACGCCCTTCCTCGTCTCGTGGCAAGGCACGCCGGTCGCCCTCGCGCGCTCAAGCAGGGCCGCGTCGCCATCCGCCATCCCGTCGCCGACGTAGAAGATCCGCTCCACGTCGACTCCGGCGTCGAGCGCCTGGCGCACCATCTTCGCGTCCTCGGCAAGGAACGCCTTCCCACCGGAGTCCTTGCCCGCGAGCGCTGCCCGCGTCGCCGCGACCCGAGGATGCTTGATGGATGATACGGCCTCGCCGTTGTTCATTGCGCTCGACTCCTATCCGTCGCCAAGGCCCTCCACGTCCGCGGTAGCCGCGGCCGTCCGCCGTACGGCGCAATGGTGCGAACTTAAGCCCAGCGTCCCGTAAGGACGACCGAGAATAGCCCAGCGCTTCAGCGCTGGGAAGGGCGCCATCGACGGCAAGTTGCCAGTCCCGTAGGGACGGCTGAACGACTGCGAATCGCTCATCTGTGGCCGTTCACAGCATTCAGCCGTCCCTACGGGACTACAGACCACTCGGCGATCCACGTTCCCAGCACTGAAGTGCTGGGCCAGTTTCAATTGTCCCTGCGGGACAACAAAACCGCCTAAGTTCGCACCATTGCGCCGTACGGCGCAATGGTGCGAACTTAAGCCCGGCGTCCCGTAGGGACGACCGAAAATAGCCCAGCGCTTCAGCGCTGGGAATGGCGCCAACCGCGGCAGGGGGTCAGTCCCGTAGGGACGGCTGAATCCGCCGTACGGCGGACAGAATCGCTCATCTGTGGCCGTTCTCAGCATTCAGTCGTCCCTACGGGACTACAGACCGGTTGGCGGCCCGCGTTCCCAGCACTGAAGTGCTGGGCTATTCTCAAATGCCCCTAAGGGGCATCAGATCGCTTAAGTCAGCGCCATTGCGCCGTACGGCGGATTGCGGGACAAATGCAACAAGACTTCAAATTCGACAGCCCCCGCATGCTGGCGCATGCGGCTACTGGCCCAACCCCTCCACGTCCGCGGCCCATCCCTCCTTGCGAAGGATGAGCTGCTGCCCGTCTGAAAAGCCATCGCCGCGCTCGCCCAGCAACTCGATCAGCCGCTGTCTCCACATCTTCACGCGTGCAGCATTCGCGGCGTCCTTGGCCAGGTCGTGCAACTCGTCGCGGTCGCTCGCGATGTCGAACAACTGCTCCTCGCCGGTCACCGGGAACCACACGTACTTCTCCTTGCCGTCGGTGAGGTAGTGCATGGC
>JAJRTI010000162.1 GCA_024278415.1 Planctomycetota bacterium
AAAGCGTTCCACAAGACTGGCGGGCCGCGTTTGTGCAACGCTTTCAGCGTTGGCGGCTTGTTTTCGGCATCCTTCCCAGCGCGGCGCTCGTTCGCCCGCTGACGCGACCGAACGAGCTTGCACTGGGCTATGTTGTGATTCGCCTTCGGCGCATGTGCATTCTGCGCCGGCGCACCACGGGAATGAACGCCCAGTTTACTACGTACGTTCAGACCTGCACCCTAAGATAAGTAGCTTCCAGGCGTGTGCAAAACCCAAACACTTTACACGGACGCGTTGGGAGAGTCAACGCACTGCCGCCACGAGTTTCCCCAGAATACGCAACGGGCACACCCCAAGGCCGGTGGGGCCGGCATGTTGTGACAACGGCAATGTGCACACAAGCGGAATGGGCGAACTGGGCTGTTCACAGTAGGGCGATTGATCGCCCGTTGCTTCGGGCGCACGGACGGGCGATCAATCGCCCTACGACGAGCCAGCGGCATTGGCCGCTCAGAGCAGTAGACCTCCATGGGGAAACTCTCTGACTGCCGCCAAGGGGGCATGCCCAGCCGTGGCGGTCGCAGAGCCCCAATCTCCGCCCCAGACGCGACATCATCCAACAGGCCCGCAGCGCTTGACCACGCCCACGCGTGTGATACCATGAGAGGTCCACCCGCTACTACGATGACGAGGAGGTGCACACATGTCTTCTGTTCGATTTGGCGTGATCGGGCTTGGCAAACATGGCACGCGCTACGCCAACCATCTCTCCGCCGGCGACGCGGCGGGATGCGGCCTCACGGCCGTGTGCCGGCGCAATGCCGCGGCGGGCGAGGCCTACGCGAAAGAGCATGGCTGCCAGTTCTTCGCGGACGCGGACGCGCTTGTGGCCAGCGACGGGGTCGACGCGGTCGTGATCGCCACTCCGCCGTTGGATCACCCCGCCATCGCACAGGCCGCGGCCGCGGCCGGCAAGCACGTGCTTGTCGAAAAACCTATGGCGCGCACCGTGGCCGAGTGCCAAGCCATCATCGATGCCTGCGCGGCCGCTGGCGTGAAGCTCATGGTCGGGCAGACGCTGCGGTACAACGCGCTCCTCATCGCCATGCGCGGGCTCATTCCCGACATGGGCCGCGTCGCGCACATGACCCTGTGCCAGCGCCAGGAGCCGTCGACCCTCCCGTGGCACCACTCCCCGGAAGCGGCCGGCGGCGGCAACCTGCTCGAAAACGGCGTACACCTGCTCGACGCTGCGTGCTGGCTCACGGGCCAGGAGGTCTTGTCGGTCTACTGTGAGACCGCGCATCTGGCTGGCGAGCCGACGGAGGACCAGTTCGTCGCGGTCCTCGACCTCACCGGCGGCGTCGCATGCACGATCGACGCCTGCAAATTCGGAGCGAGCCGATTCGGCCAGGTGCAGGTCGTGGCCGAGCAAGGCCAGCTCATCGGCTCGTTCGCCGGCGACTCGCTGGTGCGCATCAAGGGCCGGGACGCGGAGGCGCTCGACACACCGGAGCCCATCATGGGCCTGCCCCGCGCGCTTGAGGATTTCGCCAAGGCTATTTGCAACGACACGACGCCGCCCATCCCCGGGGAGGACGGCCGCCGCGCCGTAGCCATCGCGCAGGCCTGCTATCGCTCCGCACAAGAGCGCCGGCCAGTCGAGGTCGCGTAGGCCGCCTGCCGCCTGTAGTGCGCACGTCAGTGCGCCTCTGGCTTAGTGCGACGGCGCAGAGGCGCACTGACGTGCGCACTACAGGCGCGAAGGCATTGCCAGGCTTAGCAGATTACGCAGATGGAGGAGATCGGAAGATACCATCACCCCTCCCCCATCAACCATCGCCGCAACATGGACCGCCAAGAACTCATCGCATTGCTCGAAACGCTCCTCATGACCCACTCGCCCTCCGGCCACGAGGGGGAGATCGACGAGGTGCTGCGGCCGCGCTTCGAGCGCCTGCTCACGGACGTGCGGCAAGACCGCGCGGGCAACATCATTGGCCTGCTCAAGGGCGAGTCCTCCGACGCGCCGCTGGGCATCGTCACGCACAAAGATGAACTCGGCATGATCGTCAAGCGCGTGCTGCCCGACGGCAAGGTCAAGCTCGACACCACGAGCAGCGCGCAGCCGTGGATCTACGGCGAGGGGCCGGTGGACTTGCTGGGCGACGAGGCGATTGTGCAGGGCGTGCTCTCCTTCGGAGCGCGGCACGTGAGCGCGGAGTCGAGCGGCGTGCACGCCGGCAAAGACGGCCGGCAGCCGGCCTGGCCGCAGGTCTGGGTGTCGACCGGCTTGTCGAAGGACGAGCTTGAGGCCAAGGGCGTGCAGATCGGCGCGCCCGCGGTCATCGGCCGGCACCGCAAGCCGCCTATTCACATCGGCGACTGTATCGGCGCGTACGGGCTCGACTGCAAAGGCTAGCTCGCAATCATGATCGCGGTCATGGAGGCCCTTCAAGGCCGCAAGCCGAGCCGCGACGTGTACTTCGTCGCCACCGCGCGCGAGGAGGAGGGCGTGTTCGGTGGGCAATACGTCGCGCACACGCTTGGCTTCGAGCACGCGGTCGCGATCGAAGTCTGCCCGGTCGCCGCAGAGTATGAGACGCGCAATTGCGAGCGCCCGGTGCTGCTCTACAAAGACGCGGGGTGCGTGTACGACGAGGCCGGCAACCGCGCGCTCGTGGCCGCCGCGAGGGACGTGGGCATCGAGCCGCAGCGTGCGGTGCTCTCGTCGTTCGGGAGCGACGCGTCCTTCGCGGTCAAGTTTGGCCACTTGCCCCGGGGCAACTGCATTGGCTTCCCGACCGAGAACACGCACGGCTATGAACTCGCATCCGTATCGGGTATACTCAGCGTCGCCCGCGTGTTGACCCGGTTTATCGAGATGGAGTGCGACCTGTGAGAATCGTCGATCTGCGCAGCGATACGGCCACGAAGCCCACGCCTGAGATGCGCGAGGCTATGAAGAACGCAGAGGTGGGCGACGACGTGCTGGCCGAGGACCCGACCGTCAACAGACTCCAAGAACTTGGAGCGAGCCGAGTCGGCAAGGAGGCCGCGCTCTTCGTCACCAGCGGCGTGCAGGGCAACCTCCTGGCAATCCTCACGCATACGCGGCCAAGCGAGGACGTGATCTGCGACGCGCAGTCGCACGTGTGCGTCAACATGACCGGCGGCGTGGCCGCGCTCGCGGGCGTCACCATCAATGCCGTGGCCGCGGAGCCCGGCGGGTGGCTGTCGCCCGAAGCCGTCGAGGCCGCGGTCAAGCCCGCAGACTGCCACCTCAGCCGCAGCGCACTCGTGTCCATCGAGAACACCAACAACGCGGCCGGCGGCACCGTGTGGACGCGCCAGCAGATCCGAGACGTGGCCCACGTGTGCCAGCGCCGCGGCTTGAAGCTGCACATGGACGGAGCGCGGCTGTTCAACTCCGCAGTCGCGCAAGGCGTGGACGTGAAGGAGCTGGCCGAGCCGTGCGACACGGTTATGTTCTGCCTGTCCAAAGGCCTCGCCTCGCCAGTGGGCTCGCTCCTCGCCGGGCCGGCCGACCTCATCGCCGAGGCGCGGCGCAAGCGCAAGATGCTCGGCGGCGGCATGCGACAGGCCGGCGTGCTCGCCGCGTGCGGCATCATCTCCCTCACCCAAATGGCCGACCGCCTGGCCGAGGACCACGCCCACGCGCGCAAGCTCGCTGAGGCCATGGCCGACATGCCAGGCATCTCGATCGACCTCGACAACGTGCAGACCAACATTATCCGTTTCGAGTTCCACAGCGACAGGTCTGATTGCGCCGCGTTCGTGGACGCGCTCGCGGAGCAGGGCGTGCTCTGCTTCGCAAGCTACGGCTCGCCCAAGGGCCGCATGGTCACCCACAACGACGTGAGCGCGGACGACATCGACCACGCGATCCCCATCATTCGAGAGGCTGCGGAGTCCCTTGCCTGAGACCGAAGCACAACAGCCTGTGAAGCCGCGGTTCCGCGCGGTAACAGTGGCCGTGTACATCGCCTTGGCCCTCGGCGCGGGCTACCTTTGGGTGCTGACGAGCCGGCAACGCCATCTCAACGAGGCCGTCGAGACTCTGGCCACGGCGCCTGAGGCCGCCATGGAGTCGCTGCGGGCGACCGGGCCACCCGCGTTCGCTTACCTGGCGACCGCACTGCACTACCACGACGATGCGCAGGTGCGGCGCTTGGCGGGCCAAGCGCTCGTGCAGGGGCTCCTGCGCGAACTCGATGCGCAAGTGGCCGCACACCCGGACGACGCGCCCGATGCCCCCAGCCCGGCCGCCCTAGCCAAAGCGGACGCGGTGCTGGCCGGCGTCGAGAGCGTTGGCGCGCTGGGAATGGACGCGGCGAAAGTGAAACGGCTCATGGCCTACCTCGACGAGCACACCACCGGAGCCGTGCAATGGCAGAAGCGCATGCGCCTGCGGTGCGAGGTCGACAAGATCTCCCGCGCTCTGGGCGACGAGTCGCCCGCGGTGCGCGCGGCCGCGGCCGCGGTGCTTGAGATCATCGGCCCAGCGACGCGGTACGACACGCAGCGCATGGCCGGCCGGCGCACGCTCGAAGCCGCTCTGGCCGCGGTGCGGTCCGGCACCCCCCAGAAGCGCGCCGAGGCGCGGGCCGCGCTCATCAAGTTGGAGCGGTTTGGCTTGCGCGCCATGGCCGGGGAGATCGCGAACGCGGCCGTGCCCTTCAACGCGCGGCTCTACCTCGCCCACGTGCTCCTCGAAATCATGAAGAAGCAGTTCTCCGCGAATGCGAAAAGCGAGGCCGTGGAGCTGATCAGCCCGCGCGCAAGCGCGCGGCTCATGCCCGCGCTTTTCGAGGGCAGGGGGGAGCTGCGAGAGGCGCTCATGAACGTCTTCACCCTGTCGCCGAAGGTGACCCGTGGGGACTTGGAGAAGCTCGCCGCGCAGGTGGGACCGCCCCGCAACCCCCAGGCGGCCGCGGCGCTCGTGGCGCGCATTGCGGAACTCGAGGGCAAGTAGACGCCCCCGTTCTTGATCCCACCAGGGCCAGTCGTCTAGCGAAGCGCGGGATCCGCTCCTGTGCCTCGCATGCTGGCGCATGCGGCTACAGGGCCACCCACCGCGCACTCAACGGCTCGAGCGCAACGTCTTGCGCGCTCTCCCCGGTGAGCAGGTCGGTGCCCGGCGCTGGCAGGCGGACGGTCTGGGGCGACATGGAGTGGTTCATGAGCACGCGGATCGGCTCGCCCCCCTTGCCGGCGAGCCTCACGACTTCGACCTCGTCTGGCCAGCCGCCAGGACGCGGCTCCAAGCCGGACAGCTTGGCGAGGTACGCAACGACGCGCGACGCCGCGTCCGCGTCGAGCATCGTGCCCACGTACACCGCGCGGCCGCGGCCCGCCGCGTTCAGCGTCACGGCCGGCGCGCCGGCGTAGTGGTCCTGCTCGTACGTGCCAAGCGCTTCCGCGGCCGACGCGGCCAGCACGTAGTTCCAGTGGCGGCACTCCGCGGGCGGGCCGATCTCGTCGCGAAACACCACGCGGTTGGGGTTGGGCTCCATGACGCGCTCGTACTCGTCGACCTCGACGCCGAACAGCTCCGTCATGCCGCCGGGCAGAGTCTTGCGCGACGGCTTGCCATACACGTCGAAGCAGCCCATGCGGAGCATGCCCACGAGCGTGCCGCCCTGGTCCACGTATGACGTGTAGTTGCCCGCAATCTCGTCCGACGTGGTGTACTGGCTCGGTGCGATGACCATCGCGTACGGGGCGAGGTCGTCCGTTGAGCGCACGAACCGGCAGTTCAGCCCGAGTTTGTGCGCGGCGGTCCACCACGTGGCCAAGTGCGGGAGGAACGGCACGTCCATCGCGTAGTCGTGGATCTGCGCGTGGATGCGGTCCGCGAAGTCCCACACAATTGCGACCTCGGCCGGCGCGTCGTACTGCGGGAGCTGCTTGGCGAGCCGCTCGAAATCTTGGCCGAGTTCCTTCACCTCGTGATACGTGCGCCGCGGCTTGGAGTCCTGGTCGAGCAGTCCGTTGCCGAACATCTCCTGTCCCGCCGGGCTCATGCGCCATCGGAAAAACACGATGCCCTCCGCGCCGTGCGCCGCGCACTGGTGCGCCCAGAGCCTGAGTTGCCCCGGCCGCGGGCGGGGGGCCTTGTAGAACTTGGTGCACGCGCCGCCGCTCTGGATCTCCATGACCCAGTGTGGCCGGTCTTGCGTGCTGCGCACCACGTCGTTGAGCATCGCGACGCGCGTGGGCGGATCGATCATCGCCTTGGGGTACGTGTCGAGCGCGAGGAAGTCGTGGGCCTTGGCCATCTCCCACAGATCTGCGGCAATGCCGACGCCGGGAAGGTTGTGCGTGGTCCATCGCTTGGGCGAGTGCTGGGTGATGATCGCGACCTGCCGGCCGAGGAAGTTGGTCCATTGCTCGGAGAAGAAGCGATGCACTTCGAGGCGGATGCTGGGGTGGGCCTTGTCGAGCCCGCGGCGGGGCAGGATGACCTCCTCCCAATCGGTCGCCTCGTGCGCCCAGAAGACGAGGCCGAGCGCGGCGTTGAGCCGCTGGACCGTGCCGCACTTGGCCCGGAGCCACGAGAGGCACGCGCGCTGGCACGCGTTGCACAGGCAGACCTGGCCGCTGACCTCGTTGTCGGTCTGCCAGCCGATGAGCTGCCGGTGGGTGCCGTAGCGCCGGGCCATCTGCTCGACGATCTTGTCGCACAGCTCCAGGTACGTCTGGCTCGTGGGGCAGTTGTATCGCCTGCCGGTCGTGGGCGCCACCATGCCGCTGTGATCGACCATGACGATTTCGGGATACGTCTGCCAGGCCCAAGGCGGCGGTGCGGCGGTGGGCGTGCCGAGGATGATGCCCATGTCATGCCGGTCCGCGAGGTCGAAGAAGCGGTCGAGCCACGTGAACTCGTACCGCCCCTCTTCCGGCTCCATGCGGCTCCACGCGAACTCCGCGATGCGCACACAGGTCGCGCCTGCGTCGCGCATGAGCGTCAGGTCGTCGGCCCACATGGAGTCGGGCCAGTGTTCGGGGTAGTAGTCGAATCCAAGGTGAAAGTTCTGGCGCATGTTCAAGGCCTCCTATGCAGATTGCCCTCCAGGATACCGAAGCTTCTCAGCGTTCGCCAGCCCTCGTGCGCCATCCTCCCGGAGGCTGCCAGCCTCCGAGAGGGTTCTCCGCATGCATCCTCCCGAAGGTTGGTAACCTTCGGGAGGTTCCGCAAGCGTTACTCCGGCAACTGCGTCCGCGCGGCGATCTTGGCCTCGTCGGTGTTGGCCGATTTGAGCACTTCCACGTGCGCGTCGAGCAGGCGCTTGGCCACGTCCTTGTTGGCCGCGTACACGTTGCGTTCCTCGCCGGGGTCGTCGGGCAGATGATACAGCTCGGCCGGGAAGCTGGGGCCGCGGTACTGGAGCGTCCACTCGCCGTCCGTGATCGCCGAGGTGAGCGACTTCTCCGGGTTGGGGTTCAGGTTGTTGGAGGTGATCGCCACCTCGCGCACCGCGCCGAGGTTCTCTCCCTTCACCAGCGGCAACAGCGACACGCCGTCGAGCGGTTCGGGCTTCTGCACCCCGGCGATGTCCATGATGGTCGGGAAGAAGTCGTGCGGCTGCGCGAGGAAGTCGCTGCGCTGTGGCGGGGCGCCGGGAAGGTACCACATCCAGACAATGTGCGCGACCGGACCGTAGAACGGCCAGGAACCGTCGGGGCCGTTGCCGCTCTTGCCGATGCGGCCGTGGTCGCCCACGTAATGGCCGTGGTCGGATAGGATGGTGATCGCGGTGTTCTCCATCAGGCCGAGTTGCTCGACCTTCTCGAACAGCCGGCCCATCCACGTGTCCACGAGCGCGCACTCGCCGGAGTAGAGCGCTTGCGTGTAGCGCAGTTCTTCGGGGCTCAGGTAGCCGCAGTCGTCGTAGGCCGGATGGTCGACGACTTCGCCGCGGTACCCGGGGTCGTACCTATCCACATAGTGCTTCGGCGGATCCCACGGCTCGTGGGGGTCGAAGGTGTCGATGTAGAGGAAGAAGCGGTCGTGGGTATAGTTGTGTTCGAGCCAGTCGCAGGCGCGCTGCATGGTGCGCGCGACGAACGTATCGGCCTCGCCTTTCCAGTGGGCCGCGCGCCAGCGATAGTGGTTGTTGCGCATGCGCTCGGGCCCGCGAATCTTCTCCGGCGCGCAAGGCAGCGGCACCGCGATGTCGTCCGTGATCGCGCGGTCGCCCTCTTGGCCGCGGAGCCAATCCCACGCGGTGAAGCCGCGGTCGAAGTTGTGGCCGTCGCGGATCAGGTGCGGCGTGTCGCAGATCAGCATGCTCGTGTATCCGCCGTCCTCGGTGAGGTATTGCGCGAGCACGCGCTCGTCCGGCGGCAGCGGCGTCCACCCGCGGAACGGGAACGTGAGCCGGCCGGTCATCATGTCCGTGCGCGTAGGGATGGTGGGGAACGACGCTTGGTACGCCTTGTCGAGCACGGTGCACTTCTGTGCAAACGCGTCGAGGTGGGGCGTGTGCGACTTCCACCACGGGCACTTGTCCACGAACCCGAGATGGTCGTAGCGAAACGTGTCGGTCATGATGGCGATGACGTTCATGCTTTACGCAACTCCTTGTCTTGCTTATAGCGATGCGCTCTTCTCTCTCGGTTCGGGAAGCGCTTGATCAGGGATGGGAGATAGCTTCCGAAGACATTGCAGAGGCCGCGCGACAGAATGCGCCCGCACACGCGGCAGAGGCTGAGGCGGCCCACTACCTGGCAACCGCCGCCAGCAGCTTCCCAACGTAGTGCTTCTTGTCATCGGTCATGAACAGCACGTGCCGCTTCTCCAACTCAGGCCGGGACAGGCCCCAGTCCAGTTGCGTGTGCTTGGTCCACGAGAGGATGAAGCTGTTCAGCACCACGTCGGGATCGGCGAGTCGGGCTTCAACGTCCTTGATTCTCTTGTGCAGTTCGATTTTCTTGCTCGCCGGGCCTTCGTGCACCAGGCCGTGGGGCTCGATGAACGTGACGTACTGCTTGCCGTCTTGCAGCAGCCACATGATGAAGTCGGGGTGAAAGTTGCCGGCCTCGAAGAAGCCCACGCCGCGGCCGCGGCTCATGTTCCGCAGCAGGAACAGCTCCTTGCCGTCCTTCTCAAACTCCGCTTGGTGGGCGTCGCAATGAGCCTTCAGATCGGACACGAACTGGTACTCGCTCTCGTTCAGCGCCACGGGCAGGATCGTGATCTTCCCGCCCTTGCGCAGGTGGAACAGAGGCTCGTATAGGTGCCGACCAAAGTTGACCGCGCACAGATCGCCCACATGGAGCAGCTTGTCTTTGTGCTTCGCCAGATCCTCTTTGATCTGCTGGATGCTCTGGATGACCTGCTCCTCCGAGCCGTCCACGATGAGTTGGTATTCGCCGGTGTCCGGGAAGTTATCGTCCCCCTTTTCCAGCTCGCGCAGCTCCAGCCGCGGCTCGATGAACGCGCTCTTGCAGTGGTTGTAGTAGTGCTCGCAGTACCGCTTCAGCAGTTCAGCCGCGACCTGCTGCCAGAGCCTCACGTTGTCGAAGCCCGTCGGTGCGAGCCGGTCGGCAGGGATGTAGAGCGTGTACCAACCATGGTCCTCCAGAAGTCTGCGGATGCCCGCCTTGGAGACGTTGATATTCAACCAGCTCCGCTCGCGCTTGAACTGCTCCACCTCGAAGAACAACGCGTCGTAGTCGAGAAGCGCGCAGTGCTCTCTTTCGAGCGCGCCTCTGTGCTTTTGCGCGGCTTGGCTGCTTCCTCGTGACTGCACCGCCTGGATTCGCGGATACCAGTCTGAGACGATCGTGTTGTGCCTGAGATAATCGGGGATCTCGCCAAGCGTTGGGACCGGGGCATCGCGTTTGAAGTCGTATTCGCGGCCATCGGAGGCCTTACGCTTCGGCCGGAGAGTCTTCAGTCGCTTGCCGAAGTCGTACGTCACGTTCAGCGGGATCGTGATCGTCTTCCTGCGTTCGTTGCCGGGGAGCCCTTCCTCTTTGAGGAACGTACGGAACTTCTCCATGAAGTCCGCCTCGATGCCGAACACGTTCAGCGTCTCCAGTTCCTCGATGAACTTCGGCGCAGGCTTTGGCAGAAGCGTGTGTCCGCTGCGCTTGAGGCTCCACTCGCAACCTTTGAGCCGCACCCCGCGGCCGAAGAGCTGGATGATCTGCGTGCCTTCGCTCTTGCCTACGTGCATCAGCCCCATCGTGCTCACCCGCCAACAGTCCCAGCCCTCGACAAATTTCTTCGACCCGATCAGCAGATTCACAGGCGAACTCGAATCATGGACCGTTGAGAACATGGCCCCGGTGAACTCGCTGTCCGCCACTTCCACGTGCTCGCACACGTCGTCGCAGTGCTTGGAGAGCCCCAGCGCATCGCCCACGTTGATCAGCCCGAAAGGCTCCTCCGCCGCGCCGCACCTGAGCGCGATCTCGCCGGAGTCGCCCTTGATCCGCGACAGCGTCAGCACGCCACCGGCCGGGCTGTTGAAGAGCCGGGCCAGCATGTCCTGGTAGAGATCCTCAACCGTCTCGCCGGCGTTCATCTGCTTGGCCAAGTAGTTGAACGATCCCGCGAAGATGTCGCCGCCTTCCTCGTCGAGCAGCCCCGTGTCCTGCCCCGTGCCCGTGATGATCTGCCCGATCCGTCGCTGCGCATCTTGCGGCGCGTGTAGGAAGTTGGCCACGAACTGGGCGATCTTCGCCACGTCCGACGCCACGGCCTTCTCAGCCTTAGTGCCCGCGGCCTTCACCACGCTGTTGCCTACGAACACCCACATCGGTTTTTCGAGATTGAACGGCAGTAACGCCGTGCGCTGGTCGTCGTACACGCGCCGTTGCTGGTAGAACTTCAGCAGGCACGCCGCCAGATAGGTCTCGTACGTTTCCTCGAACGATTGCGACAGATTCAGAATCTGGTAGTCCTTGCCGAACCCATCCTCGTAGAAGTAGCGGTACGAGTAGTCGAAGATCGTGGTCTTGGCGTAGCTGTTCTCGAAGGCTTCGTTCTTGGCCGCGGCCACGGCCTGGGCGAAGGTGGCCGAATACTCGAACGTGAAGCCCTTCGCGCACAGCATGTTCCGCCGGCTGAACCACGCTCCCTCATCCTTGCCGCTCATGCCGCGGTGGCCCTCATCCACTAGGACCAGGTTCTGGTCGCCAAGGCTCCGCGTCGCGATGGTGTTCGGGCCTTCCTGGTCCTGGAGCTTCGTGATCTCCAGCACGTCCACGCGGCGCAGGCCCTTGGCCTCCGCGGTGAACAGGGTATTCCGGCCGCCCACGAACCATTCGGACTTGATGCCGCTCTGGTCGAACTCTCGCAGGTGCTGCTCGCTGAGGCGCTCGTTGGGTGTCAGCAGAATCACGCGTGACAGATCGTCCGAACGCCCGGCCTGTTTTGCGTAGTGCTGGAACTGGAGCAGGTTCACGTGCATGATCAGCGTCTTGCCCGACCCCGTCGCGTTCTGGTAGCAGAGCTTGTTCAGGTCGTCGTCCTCATACGGCGGCACGTCCGCGAACCCATCCCAATGCCGGTTGAAACGCTCCACGTACTCGTTCAAGCTCGACAGCAGTCCGTCCCGGTCGTTGAAGTATCGGTCCAGGTAGACCTCGGTGAACAGCAGCGTCAGCCACTGGAAGTACTTCCACACCACCGGCCGGTCCCGCTTCTCGTTGATCCGTTGCGTGTGGCGGAAGATGTTCTCCTCGTAGTACTGGAGCTGCTGCCGGCCGAGCGGGGCTTCATGGAACAGCGGCGCGGCCACCAAGTTGTGGAAGAACCGATGCGTGTTGCTCTCGTCCAGACCCTCCATCTGCGGATCCTGGATCGGCTGGGCAAGTATGTGCATGGGGCGCACGGCCCGGCCGTCGACCTTCCACTCATGCAGCGGGTCGATTCCGAACTGGCTGATGAGCCATTGGTTCAGCAGCAGCTTGTTGCGAAATCCATGCTGCTTGGGTTTGCTTCGTCTTGCCATAGGTGTTTTCGGTCGTCTCGGCATCGGTGCGCTGAAAGCGCTACACTCCATAGCCCAGTGCAAGTGCGTTCGGCCGCCCAAGCGGGCGAACGCACTTGCACTGGGATAGAGGGAACACAGGCGGGAACAACGCTGAAAGCGTTGCACACGGCCCGCCCTTGTGGCACGCCTTCAGCGTGCATATGCTGTCGGCGACACCTGACTCTGGGAAGCCCAACGGGCTTCCGTAAACCAGCCCAGGGTTCGCGAGCTTCGCAACCCTGGGTGAGGAATGGCCCTGTTTCTTCTCCCCCCTTCCGCTTCTTCTGGCCGCTTGGCGGCCAGAAGAAGCGGAAGGGGGGAGAGAATTCGAGAGATCATCGCCCACCACCCAGGGTAGCGGAC
>JAJRTI010000163.1 GCA_024278415.1 Planctomycetota bacterium
AACGTGCGCGAGTTCAATGGACAGCGTTTCCGCTTGACGAAACGCTGTTTGGAAGCCCAACGGGCTTCCGGCTTCTAGCCCAGGGTAGTCCTATTGAACTTCCCCCCCCCCCCATCCGCCCTGCAGGGCGGGCGGATGGGGGGGGAGCGAAGCTGTGCGCCTCAAAACCCAGGGTTGCGAGCTTCGCTCGCGAACCCTGGGCTGATATCCTGAATCCCGTTGGGATTCAGATACCCCAACACGCGGCGTTGCACGGAAGCTTTGACAGTATTCCGGTACTTGGCTGTTGTACTTGGCTGAAGTGTTACTCAAAGATCAAAGATGTGACCCTGACCCTGTGACCCCTCTACGCGGCCAAGCTTGCAAAGGAATACCCCCAGGAGGGGCGCTTCAACATCTGGATACTCAAGGTGAAGGTGGAGTATGCGCCGGCCGAGCGGGGACATGAACCAAGGCCGCGAAGTGGCCGACTTCGTGTCCCCAGACGAGCGGACACCCCGGGGCCTGAGGGCAGGAAGTCGGCCTCGGCTGCCTCGCCCGGGGCGGCGATGCAACCCGCGTCCCCCCTCCCAGGGGGGCCCACAGGGGGGTTGGGACGGGGCGGTCAAACGGCGCGCCTGCCTGCCCCGCGCACGGCGCGGCAGGCAGGCGCCAAGGCTACCCCCCCTTCGGTTCCCCCCCTTGAAGGGGGGGATAGCGGCTTCTGCATCGCATCCCCGCAGGGGCCAAGGGCTACATCCTCTACCAGCTCACCGGCAAGCGCATGGTCACCGAGTTCGACGGCAGGCGTTGGCGCGTGCTGCGCCACACGTTCCACAGCGCGGACTTCGAGGCCCGGCCGTCGCAACAGGGGTGGCGCTTCACCAAGTTCGACGTGCAGCCGAGCGATGAGGCCCGGCAGATCAAGATCGGCCAGTTGAAGGCGCGCTTGGCCAAGTTCATGGCCAACCCCAAGCGCACGCCCGCGCAGACCGCGCGGCGGCTGGGCGACGTGTCGTTCATGTACTACCTGCTACGAGCAATACCCCGAAGCCGAGCAGGCGGCCCGGGCCTCGCTGGCCGGGGCAGAGACGGCGTACGGCCACGGCAACCTCGCGCACGCGCTGCTCAAGCTGGGGCGCTACGACGAGGCCATCGCCCACTTCCGCAAAGCCGCGTCCGCTCCCGACCGCAGCGCGCCGCTGAGCCTCTACCGTCGCCGTATCCGCGAGTGCAAGATGCGCAAGGAGCGGGAGATGAAGGGGCCATGAAAGGGTGAGGGGGCCCGCGGCGTGACGGCCCACCTGGAACAGCGCCCCTATCTGGCGCCACCTCTGCCACCGCATCCACGAGGAGATGGTTCATGGTTGATGGCCCATGACCGCCTCCTTGACTTCCCCTTCGCGGTACCGTACTTTGGCCTTCCGTCATCCCTGATCCCTAATCCCTAATCTCCGCGGCCGTGACTAGCATCCGCCTCCACTTTGCGTCCGACCTCCCGATCCTGGTCATCCTCGGGGTGACCGCGGTCGCGTTCGCGTCGGTGTGGTTCTTCTACAAGCGGATCCAGGGCACGGTGCCCAAGCGCACCTACAAGTGGCTGGTCGCGCTGCGCGCGGTCGCCATGGGCATTCTGCTGCTCGCCATTTTCCGGCCCGTGCTCAGCTTCCAGCGCAGCCTCTTCGAGAAGTCGCTGCTGCTGGTGCTTGTGGACAAGTCCAAGAGCATGAGCATTCGAGACTTCCCCAACCTCCCGGGCCGGCTGGCGCGCGTGCAAAATGCGCTCACCACGCGCGGGGGATTCCTCAGCCGCGTCCGCGGCGATTTCATCGTCCACCTCTTCGGCTTTGGGGGGGACATCGAGCGCTGCGAAACGCTCAAGGCCCTCAAGGCGCTCAAGCCTGATGCCGACGCGACCGACCTCACGGCCGCGGCCGCGGGTGCGACGGCCACGGTCGAGAAGGCCGACGTGGCCGGGGTGATCCTCTTCACCGACGGCCAGCACAATGGCCCGTCCGACCCGGTCAAAGAACTCGCCTCGCTCGGCGTGCCCATCTACCCGGTGGGCGTGGGCACCAAGCTCAAGGAGCAGCGCGGCTTCAGCGACATCCTCATCGCCGCGGTCGACGCCAAACGCAGCGTCGCGGTCAAGAACACCGCGCAGATCACCGTGCTCGTGGACGCGGTCGGCCTGGGCGACCGCATGGTCCCGGTCATCCTCAAGCGAGAGGGCGTCGAGGTGGCCCGCGAGAGCATCGTGCTCGACAACCGCAAGGGCAACCAGAAGGTGATGCTCAAGTTCACGCCCCAGGAGACCGGGCAGTTCGGCTTCAGCGTCGAGATCCCCGCGGACCCGAGCGAGCGCATCACCGAGAACAACGTCGCCACGTTCCCCATGATCGTGACCGACCCGAAGATCAAAGTGCTCTACGTGGAGGGCACGCTGCGATGGGAGTATAAGTTCCTCAAGCGCACGCTCGAGTTCGACCCCACGGTGCAGGTCGCGTCGCTCATCAAGACGGGCCAGGGCACGTTTTACCAGCAGGGCACGGTGGACGACATCAAGCTCAAGGGCTTCCCTACCAGCAAGGACCAACTCGACAAGTTCGACGTGCTCATCATCGGCGACCTCGACCGCTCGCATTTCACCGCGGACCAGATGGCCATGGTGCGCAACTGCGTGAAGCAGAAGATGGGCTTGCTCATGCTCGGCGGGTACAACTCATTCGGCCCGGGCGGGTACTCCGGCACGCCCATCGAGGAGGCGCTGCCGGTAATCATGGGCGGCCGGAACATCGGCCAAGAGAAGGACGAGTTCCGCATGAAGGTCACCCCAGAGGGCATGAGCCACCCCATCTTCGCGGGGTGTGCGGAGTACTTCGCCGGCCGCAGCCAGGAGACGCCGAAGCTGCTGGGGTGCGTGAAGGTCGTGGGGCCCAAGCCGGGAGCAAGCGTGCTCGCGGTGAACCCGGAACGGCGCAACAAGAACGGCCCGCTCGTCGTGCTCGCGGTGCAGGAATTCGGCGAAGGCCGGTCCGCCGCGCTCACCATCGACAGCACGTGGAAATGGTACTTCCAAATGCGCGGCCTCGGCGAGGACTCGCCCTATGTGAAGTTCTGGGGCCAGCTCGTGCGGTGGCTTGCCGGCCGGGACGAGGTCGAGAAGGCCGCGCAGGCCGGGCTCACCGCGTTCATGGACAAGACCTTCTACGAGCCCGGCGAGACCGCGCGTATCTTTGCCCGCGCGCAAGACGACCAGGGCCAGTCCACGAACTTGGCCTACATCACCGCGACCATCAAGGGCCGCCGCGGCAAGGCGCGCAAGCTCCAGCTTCCGCCCACCCCGGGCGCGCCCGGCGACTACGAGATCGAGTTCTCGCCAACGGGGCCCGGCGAGTACAAGGTGACCGTCGACGCCACGCTCGACAAGAAGAAGATCGGCGGGGTGGACCTCAAGTTCCAGGTGGGCAAGTCCAACCTCGAATTCGACAAACTCGACCTGAACGAGGCCACCCTGCGCATGATCGCCAAGGCGAGCGGCGGCGAGTACTATGGCCTGTTCAACCTCGACAAGCTGGCCGACAAGCTCAAGGCCACGCTGAGGGAAAAGCAGATCTACCGCGAACTTGATTTCTGGGGCCAGGGCTTCATGGGCATCCCCCCCTCCATCTGGGTCTTCCTCGTCTTCGTGGGCATGATCACCGGCGAGTGGATCATCCGCAAGCAGCGGCATCTGGCGTAGCAGCGGCAGGCAACCACGGAGAACATGAAGCGCGCGAAGCCGCGGCCTCTCCCGAAGCCTCCGCCTCACCCCTCCCCGAAACTCGCCACCGCGTCGTCCTCCGAGTCGAACATCTGGAACACGCGGTCCATGTTCGTGATGTCGAAGAGCGCCATCACCTGCTTGGCCACGCCGAACACGCGGACGTCGCCCTTGCGCTGCCGCATGTTCTTCAACGCCCAGATGAGCATGCCCAGCCCCGCGCTGTCCACGAAATCCACCCGCGTCATGTCGAGCACGACGTTCACGTTGTTCTTGCTGGCCAGTTCGACCAGCGCATCCTTGAACTCGCCCTCCAGGCCAAGCGTGAGTTCATGTTGCAGGCGCACGACCGTGACGCCTTCCTTGTGCTCGACTTCGATGGCCATGCCGTGTCTCCTTGATGGCAGCGGGGGTGTGCAAGCCGTCGGCTCTTCGTGACGAAGTATACCAACGCGGCTGCGGCCGGAAAAGGGGCGCCATGACGGCCCGCCACTCCGAGCGCCGCAGCGGCTCACCGGCGACTTGACTTCGCAACCGGCCAGCGCGACAATCCCGCGTGACAGGTCGGCACTTGGGACAGGAGACAATATGAGTCCAGATGGGCACGCGCGGTTGCTAAGCGAAATCACGTCGCGCATCCGTGACGCGGTGCAGCCCGACCGCGTCGTCCTCTTTGGTAGCCATGCGCGAGGGGACGCCAAGCCGGGAAGTGACCTCGACATTCTGATCGTCGCCCCCTCCGACCTGCCAAGGTGGAAGCGCACGCCGCCAATCTACCGTCTGCTTGCCGGGCTAGGGGTGCCGAAGGACGTGGTGTGGTGGACTCCCGAGGAGATCGACGAGTGGCGCGGCGTCAAGTCGCATTTCATCAGCACGGCCTTGCGCGAGGGGAAGGTGCTGTATGAAAGGTCCGCGTGAGCACGCGCTCGGCCTGCTGGAGAAGGCGAGCCATGACCTCGTGGCCGCCACGGCCACCATTGCCACAGGAGAGGCGCTCGACACCGTCTGCTTCCACGCGCAGCAAGCAGCAGAGAAGTCGCTGAAGGCGCTTCTCGCATCCCTGGATGTGGTCTACCCATGGCGGCACGACATGGGGGAGCTGCTGGCCCTAGTCGCCCCTCGCTTTGCCGATGTAGCGAGTCTCGAGGAGGATCTGTTGGCGCTTTCCCCGTACGCGGTGGCCGTGCGGTACGACGACTCGATGTCGCCAGACATGGAGGAAGCGAGTGCGGCCTTAGAAACAGCCGAGCGAGTGCATGCTCTGGCGCGGGAACTCATCACGCTGGGCAAGCCATCTGAGGACGATGCCACGTAGCTGGTCCGCTGTCATTGGGGCGCCTTCGTCATGCGCCGGACCTGGCAGCAACTGTCAGTCATGCGCATCTGCTGTTTGGCCGGAGACGCTTCCGCTTGAGGATTCGCTACGCCCCTCCGAGGAATGTCAGCGCTGTGTAGCTGCGCTGATGCGCTACGCGTTCTCGATCCACCGCTTCGGGTTGCGCGCGATATGGGCGCGCAGGAGCGCGTCGAGTTCCGAGACGAGGCTTGGATTCGCGTCTGCGACGTTGTCCATCTCGTACGGGTCCGCCTGGAGATCGTACAGCTCGAACTGGGGCAGCGCATTGTAGAAGTCGAACCGGTCCTTCAACGTCCGGTTGGGGTCGCCGCGGAACGGAGGTGCGCCGAGCACGCCGCTGTTAAGCTTCGTATTGCTCGGCTCCAGCGTGGCCTTGCCACGGCGGATGAGCTTATGCGTTGGCGTGATGACCGCCAGCTCCGCGACGCGCCACAGGCCCTTCTGCACAACCGTGCAGCCGGTGCAGAAGACGTAGTCGTGGGTCGGACCCTCGCCCCGCAGCAGCGGCAGCCAGCTCGTACCTTCCATGGTGGCCGGCGCGTCCTTGCCCATCATGTCGAAGATCGTCGGTGCGAGGTCCATCGTGGAAATCAGGTGCGGCACGCGCTTGGGCGGATCGAGCCCCAGCTCCGCGGCCGGCTTGGCCACGCAGGGCACGAACGCGGTGCTGCGGTACGTCTCGCGGTGTTCGAGCGGAGCGTTGTGCTCGTACATGTCCTCGCCGTGGTCCGCGGTCACGACTACGGTCGTGTCGTCGTAGATGCCCAGCGACTTCAGTTCGTCCATGACCTGGCCGAAGTGCAGATCGCAGTAGTGGATCTTGGCGTCGTAGAGGTTCACCTTCGCGCGGTGCTCGTCGGTGAGGTTTTCGGTCCACCCCCAAGTGGGCACGTACGGCTTGCCGTTGGCCGCGGCCGCTTCGGCAGGCGGCGGCTCGTGGTCGAACGTGTCGCGGTACGGATCGGGCTGGTTGTACGGCTGATGGGGATCCCAGTAGTGCACAAAGATGTAAAAGTCGCGGTCCTTGTGCGCTTGGAGGAACGGGATGAGCCGGGCGTTGATATGCTCCGCAAGCACGCAGCAGCAGAACGGGTTTTCGGGGTGGACCGTGTTGATGTAGTAGTCGTTGCCCCGCACCATCCACGCCGGCTGGCTGGGCCAGGTCATGAGGTTGTCGAACGCGGCCGTGAGGAGCCCGTGCTTGTTGCGCAGCTCCTCCTGGAGCACCGGCGTGGTGTCGTCGATCCGGTCGTAGGGAAGGTTGGGGTGGTTGAAGAAGGTGCTGACCACGTTGTGCTGGAACGGGTACTGCCCGGTCACGTAGCTCGTGAACGTGGGCCCGGTGTGGCCGGTCACGGTCATGGACATGTCGAAGACCGTGCCGTCGTCCGCGAGCGCGTCGAGGCAGGGCGTGGTCTTGCGCGGGTATCCGTAGCACGACGCATGGTCCGCGCGCATGGTGTCCCAGAAGAAGACGATGGATTTCATGGGAGGATCCTTTCGTGTGGGAGGGGGATTGTGGGCGGAGCGAGGTGACGAGGCCCGTAGTAGGGCGGCCTGTCGTTACTCCTCCTCGTGCTCGGCTATTTCCTCGTAGTCGCGGTCGAAAAGCTTCTGAAGGCGAATGGGCACGAGCCGGCCCCGAGTGCCGGTGAAGCGCAGGACGCCGTCTTCACTTATCATGTATATGTCCGGCAGCAGGTACACGTCATACTTGAGCGCGAGCGCGTTGCGCTTGCCCTTGCCGTCGCAGTGTGTGCGCCAGGTGATCTTCTGTTCGGCCATGAACTTTTTCAGTGCGTCCACCTTGCGGTCGAGCGCCACGCTCAGCACCGCGAGGCCCTTCTGCTCGAACGGCTTGGCCCACTGGGCGATTGCGGCGACTTCGGCCGCGCATTCCGGATCCTCGCTCGACCAGAAGATGAGCATGACCGGCTTGCCCTTCACCTGCGCGAGCGACATGGGTTTGCCATCGAGATCGCTCACCTCGAACGGGATCGGCGGCTTGCCCTTCTGCGTGTGCTCCATGGCGTAGAGCCGGCGGCGCAGGTCCGCGACGAACGCCGGCTTGGGCAGGGCCTTGGCGACGCGGTCGAGCTGCTTGTGCGCGCCATCCCACAGGCCGACCGCGCCGTACATGCCCACGATCATGTGCGCGCTGCGCTCCGCGTAGCGGCTCTGCGGGAAGGAGTCGATGCACTGCCAGAAGGTTTTGCGCGCGAGCGACATCTCGCGACGGCTCATGTGGTAGCGGCCGATGCAGTAGAGCGCCTTCGCGGCGCGCGGAGAGTCGGGGTGCGCGGCCGCGAACTCCCGCAGCGCGGCGCCGAGCACTTCCGGCGCGGGCCGCACAATGTCGAGTTCGCCCTGAAGCACCGGGTAGCGCAGGACGAGCTTCTTCCACGCGTCCTTGGCCCGCTCGCCAGCCAGCGCGGGGACGGCGCTGAGCATGGCGACCAGCAGCGTCTGTCTGAGCTTGGGGGGCATGATCTCGCTCCAGAAAACAACTCTTGGTGATGTCAGGCATGGCCAGGAAAGTTTCACCATGCCGGCGCCGATGGCCCGGCAACACATTGATAGAACGCAACGAATGTGATTTCCCTCGACTTCCGCGATTCGTTGCGTTCTATCAATTCGTTGCTCCCATCACGCCCCTAGGGGCGCCGCACAGGCATGGCAGACGCGGCGCATGGCGCCTCCTATTCATCGGCCATGCGGTAGTGCGGCTTGTACGCGTCGTCGGTGTATTCGACTGCGCCGTCCTTCATGACGAGCGCTATGTTCTCCGGCGGGTAGAGCACGCTCACGTCGTCAAGCGGGTCGCCGTTCACGACCAGCACGTCCGCGCGCTTGCCGGGTTCGAGTGTGCCGAGGTCGTCGAGTTTGCCGTACGCCTCCGCGTTGGTTCGCGTCGCGGCGACGATGGTCTCCATGGGCGACAGGCCGCACGCGACCAATTCCTGCATCTCGTAGAGCGTGCGGTCGCCGGTGCGCCATGCCGCGGGGGTGCCGGGGTAGTCGCAGCCCACGCACAGCTTCACGCCGATCTCGTGCGCGAGCCGCACGCCGGCGCGGTGCATGGGTTGCGCCTCGGCCATCTCCTCGGCCTCCCAGGGCCGGTCGGCCTTGGCGTCGATGTTGCGCGGGCAGGTGACCGCGAGCGTGGGCGTGTAGTAGAGGCCCTTGGCCTGGATGCCGCGCACCGCGGCCTCGTCGATGAACGCGCCGTGGTGGATCTGGTCGACATCGGCCTCGATGCAATTGCCGAGGCCCGGCTGCGTGTGCACGTGGCACACGACTGGCGCGCCCCAGGCGTGGGCTTCGCTCGTGAGCGCAACGAGTTCTTCGAGCGTGTAGTTGGGGGACGAGCAGTTCTCGTCCTGCGCCCAAAAGCCGCCGGACGCGGCGGTCTTGATGAAATCCGCGCCGGCCTGCACCATCTCGCGCACGGCCTTGCGCACCTCCCACGGCCCGTCCGCGGTGCGGAACTTCACGTGCCCGTGCGTGGGCGTGACGATGCAGCCGGCGATCATGCGCGCACACCCGCGCACGTGGCCCGCCGCGATGCCGTCGCGCAACGCAATGCCGCTCACGTTCGCGGACACGGAGCACACGGTCGTGATGCCGCGCTGGAGCGAGCGCCGCAGCACGCGCACGGCCTTCGGGTCGCCGCCCACGTGCGCATGGCCTTCGATCAGGCCCGGCATGGCCGTCTTCCCACACGCGTCGATCACCTCCGCGCCAGCGGGCACCTCGACCGCGTCGGCCGGGCCGACGGCGGCGATGCGCTGGCCCTCGACGACGACGACACCGTCGTCAATCGCCGGCGCGCCGGTTCCGTCGATGAGCTGGCCGTGGATGATGGCGATGGGGTTGGGCATTGGATCGGGAACTGCCAGGGAAGAAACGCAATCCGCCGCACGGCGGACGCCAAGACGCAGACGCGCGGAGGGGGGGGATCGCGCAGGTGCGAGAGCAATGACGAATGACGAAATACCCAATAACGAAGGATTGACGTCGCAACGGTAGCACCGTACCCTCCGCCCTGCCCAGCGTCAAGCGTGTGTCGATCAAGTGCGCGGGGCTGATGCGGCAAACCGCCGACGGGCAGGCCTGCCGCGCGAGAGGCCGGTGCAGGGGAAGGTCATTCCGGAGTTCACGAACTCCGGAATGACCTTCTCCCCGCCCTGGGCAGCGGGCACCGACAACCGCCCCCCATTGCCGCGCTCCCGCCTTTCCGATAACATGTGGCCAGCCAATCCCGTTCCGCTTACGTTTTACGTCTTTACGCTTTACTCCCCATGGCCCCCGAATTCGTTTTCAGCACGCACCAGCTCGGCAGGTCCTACGACGGCCACAAGGTCTTCGAGGGCATCAGCCTCTCCTTCTACTATGGCGCCAAGATCGGCATCGTCGGCGAGAACGGCGCCGGCAAGTCTACGCTCCTGCGCATCATGGCCGGCGCGGACAAGGAGTTCGACGGCGCGGCCGAGATCAGGAAAGGCATGAAGGTCTACTTCGTGCCCCAAGAGCCGCGCCTCGACCCCAGCAAGAACGTACGGGAGAATCTCGAAGACTCCGTCGCAGACGTGAAGGGCCTCCTCGACCGATACAACGAGATCACCGCAAAGATGGGCGAGGAGATGGCGGACGACGACATGGACAAGCTCATGGACGAGATGGCGAAGGTCCAGGAACAGATCGACGCGGTCGATGGCTGGGAGATCGACCGGCATATCGACATGGCCGCGGACGCGCTCGTGCTCCCGCCCGACGACGCGGACGTGCGCACGCTGTCCGGAGGCGAAGTGCGCCGCGTCGCCCTCTGCAAGGCGTTCCTGGAGAAGCCGGACCTGCTGCTGCTCGACGAGCCCACGAACCACCTCGACGCGGAGACCGTGGCGTGGCTCGAGCAGGCGCTGCGCGATTACCCCGGCACCGTGCTCATCGTCACCCACGACCGCTACTTCCTCGACAACATCACCAAGTGGATCCTCGAACTGGACAACGGCCGCGGCATCCCGTACGAGGGCAACTACGCGTCGTGGCTCGAGCTAAAGGCGGAGCGCATGCGCTTGCAGCACAAGCAGGCGAACGAGCGGCAACGCATCCTGGAGCGGGAGCTGGAGTGGGTGCGCAGCAACCCCCAAGCACGGCTCAAGAAGAGCCAAGCGCGCGTCCAGCGCTACGAGGAACTCGCGAGCCAGAGCTTCGACGTGAGCCGCAGCGAAGTCGTCATCCAGATTCCTCCCGGGCCCCACCTGGGCGACAAGGTGGTCGAGTTCAAGGGCGTGAGCAAGGGCTACGCCGGCGTGAGCCTGATTGACAACTGCGACTTCAACCTTCCGCCCGGCGCCATCGTCGGCGTGGTCGGCCCTAACGGCGCGGGCAAGACGACGCTCTTCCGCATGATCATGGGCGAAGAGGCGCCCGACGCGGGCACGGTCGACGTGGGGCCGAGCGTGGTGCTGTCCTACGTGGACCAGACCCGCGACGCGCTCGACGACGGGAAGACGGTCTTCGAGGAGATCTCAGGCGGCCAAGACGAACTGGAGTTGGGCGGAGGCAAGATCAAGTCGCGGGGGTACGTGAGCCGGTTCAACTTCCGCGGGTCGCAGCAGCAGAAACTCGTGGGCGAGTTGTCCGGCGGCGAGCGCAACCGCGTGCACTTGGCCAAGCTCCTGCGCACCGGCGGGAACCTGATCCTACTCGATGAGCCGACGAACGACCTGGACATCAACACCATGCGCGTGCTGGAACAGGCGCTGCTCGACTTCCCCGCCTGCGCGATGGTCATCAGCCACGACCGCTTCTTCCTCGACCGCATCTGCACGCACCTGCTCGTGTTCGAGGGCGAGGGCCGGCTCCGCTGGTTCGAGGGCAACTTCCAGGCGTACGAAGAGCAAATGCTGAAACAAGACGGCGAGCACCTGTTGCACCGGCGCAGCAAGTACCGCCGGCTGCCGGCCAGGTAGATCGTGGGCCGCGGCAACGGTGTGGATATGATTTCAGATCAGAGAGCAAGAGGAGCAAGCTCATGCGCGTGATCAGCGCCGTTCTTGTGTGGCTCGCCTTATGCCTCGCGGCGCGCGGCGCCGCACCCTCTGGCCCGCAAGGCCTGCCAGAGGCGATTCTTCGCGAACTCAAGCCCGGAGGCCGCCTGCCCGCGGCAAAATACACGCTCGTGAAAACCTGGCAGGCGGAGGCCGCCGGCCACAACACGGGCCACCTCGTCGCCGACCCCGATGCCGACGGCGGCAAGGCCTGGGAGGTCAAGGCCGGCGCCGACGCGGCCGGAGCATTCCTCTTCGGCCCATACATTCGTGTCCAACCCGGCGACTACGTCGCCTTCTGCCGCATCAAGCTCATGGACTCCATGGGCGAGGGCATCGTGGCCACGCTCGACGCATGCGTCTCGGCCGGACAGCGCATGCTCGCCTGGAAGCAGTTGTTCGCCAACGCACTGGAGCCGGGCCAATACGTGCAGATCCCCATCGGCTTCCAATACAAGAGCGGCCGGCTCGAATGCCGCATCATGTGGAGCAGCGACGCGGCCCTGCGCGTGGACACGGTGAGCCTGTTCCGGGTGCAAGGCTCCGCGGCGCTGTCCCTGACCCGCCGCGCGGCCGCGGCCAAGCCCAGCGGTGAGCCGAGCCACCTGCCGCTCCCCGCGGAGCCGCGGCCCTTCCCCGACATCTTCCCCCGCTCGGCCTTGCCGGCCCAAGAGCTGCTCGTGTGCGACCTGCGCAAGGAGCGCCGCAGCGTGCGACTGCTCGCCTACTGCCTGCAAGGGCTCATCAACCGCAAGCAGCCGCGGGTGTATTGCCTCTCGACCGACCTCGATGCGTTTTGGCTGCAACACATGCTCCGCCGCGGGTGGGTGAAGCGCACGCAAAGCGTGAAGCCGCTCGACTTGCTCAAGCGCTTCGCCAGCGACTACCGCGGCGCGGTCGTGTTCGACCCCGCGCTGCCGGCGTCGAAGAACGTGGCGACCATGATCGCGGGCGTGCGCGGCGCGCTGGTCGCGTCGCCGAGCCTGGCGAAGGAGCTGTCGCTCAAGGTTGTGGACGACCTGCGCGGCCGGTGGAAAACGAGCGCGGACGCGTACGCCTGGGCTTTCGAGCATCTGTGGCCGCAGCTCTCCCACCACGTGATCGCGTGCGCGTGGCCCGAACATCTCGCGCTGCGGGATTACCTCGTGCAGCACAAGGTTTTCATTTTCTGGATTTCCGGGCCGCTAGACGGTTCGGCGCCGTACGCGTCGCCCACGCGCGAGGCGCGGCTCATGGAGAAGCTGCTCGCCAAAATGCCCGTCAACATCCCCGTCATGAGCTACCCTTGGGCAGCCAAGGACATCGGCGTCGGCGAGGGGCCGGGCGTGAGCCTGTTCGCCGAGTTCGGCAAGTATCTCGTGGGCTCCATCAACTGCTCCAACCTGAGCGTGCATTCCGGCGTGCGCGTGCGTGAGGTGCGCCAGCGGCCCGCGCCGCCAGCGCCTGCGCTCAAGAAGGACAAGGTCTACTTCTCGTTCATCCTCTCCGACGGCGACAACCTCCCCGTGCTCATGCGGCACAACTTCCCCCAGCTTTGGCGGGACAAGCTCCGCGGCCGCTTCCCCATCGGCTGGACCCTCTCGCCCGCGGCGCGCGTGCTCATCCCCGACATCGTCGATTACTACTACGGCTCTGCAACGGCCAACGACTACTTCCTCGGCGCAGTGTCGGGCGTGGGTTACACCTACCCCGACCTCTACGGCAAGCGCTACCGCGACCGGCGGCGCGTGTACGACGGTTTCCTCGACCAGACCGCGGACTACATGAAGCGCTCCGACCTGCGCGAGTTGTGGGTCATGAACGCGACGCGGCCCGACATCCTCAGCCGCTACGCGGAGCGCATCCCGTTCCTGCGAGCGCTGTTCCCCGACTACGGCCGACGCATCGGGCTGAACGAGGAGCCGACGTACCCGACCGCGCGCAACGTGCCGGTATTCCGCGCGGTGGGCCGATGGCGGCAGGACGCGAGCCGCGCCGAGCGGCTCAAGGAGGTCGTGGCCGACGTGCGGCGCATGACCCCGGCCGAGCGGCCGGCCTTCCTGCACGTGTTCGTGCTCAACTGGTTCGCGGACTTGCCCATGCTCCAGCAGATCGCCAAAGAGCTTGGCCCCGACTACGTCGCGGTGCGGCCCGACCACCTGGCCGCGCTGTGGCGGCAGGCCATGCGCGACGCGGTCGTGCTGATCCGCACCCCGAGGACCGCACCCGCGATCCAAGGCGTGCAAACCGTCATCTCGGGCCGGCTGCGCAACGTGTCCGGCGCGGCCCAGGTCGTTCGCCTGTCTGTCGCCAGCGGATTCGAAGCGGACTCCATCGCGCCGGCGCGCGTCGAACTTGGCCCGGCGAAAGGCGCCGAGTTCACCCTCGTGGGCCGGCCGACGGCCGGCGTGATCAAGCTGCGCGCCACGGGGGCGTTCGGCGTGCGCGAGAAACGCATCAAGCTCATGTTCGTTGAGCGCGGCGAAGTGCTCGGCGGCCTCCCGGCCGGCCAGCGGCTTGTTCCCGCCAAGTATCTCGAAGCCGAGACCCTGTCCCACTCTTCCGGCCAGACCGAGCCGGACGCGCAAGCGAAGAACGGCCAGGCGTGGGTCGTGCGCAAGCCGCTCTCCCGGCCCGGCCACGTGCTGTTCGGGCCTTACGCCGAGTTGCCGAAGGGCAAGTATCTGGCGTTGTTCCGCGTCAAGCGTTTGGGCGACGGCCAAGGCGCGGCCGCCGTGCTCGATGCGTGCGTCGGCGGCGGCAAGCCGCAGACCGGCGAGAAGCGCGTCGCCGTGAAAGACCTGCCGCTCGGCCGATACGTTTGCGTTCCGCTCATCTTCGACCATCCTGGCGGCAAGTTCGAGACGCGCGTCATGTGGCCCGGCGCCTGCCCCCTCGCCATCGACAGCATCGCCGTGTGGCGGATGGAGTGAGCAGGCCAGGCGCCGACGCGCAGGACTTGACCCGCCGCGAGCCGCGGCCTTATCATGGGGCCATGGACGGCACGCCGCACATCGCGCTCGACGCCCCGCCGGCACGCGGCCGCATCGCGGCGGCCGCGGTCGCGTGCATCCTCGTGGCCGTGCTTGTCGCGTGCCGCGCCTTCGAGATCGGCGTGCCGGGCGAATGGACGTGGCGGTGGAACGACGCGCCTCTGTGGGACCGCGCGTGGCTCCCGGCGTGCTTCTTCCTGCTGCTGCTGGGCGTGCTGCTCGCGGGGTACGCGCATCGCGAGACGATGCGGCCACGCGAGGAGATCGTGTTGGTTGCGCTGGTCGTGGTGCTGGCGTTCGCGTTCCAGGTCTCGACGGTCTATCTGGGCAAGGGCGCGGGGCAGGAGGTCGTGTTCGCAACGCTCACGCCGTGGGTGAGCGGGTACTTCGACGCGGCGCGGCACGACGTGGCCGGGCTGCGGCCGTTCCTGGCCCGGTATCCCGACTACATCCTTTCGCTGCCGATGAAGGGGAGCATGATCCACGTGGGGCAGCACCCTCCCGGGTGTGTGCTCTTCTACTGGGCGCAGCTCCAACTCTTCGAGTCGAGCCCGGCGCTGTCGGATCTGATGCAGCGCGCGGGCGACGCGCTCACGTTCGGCGGCGCGAGCGCGTTCGACGTATGGCGCGGCCCGGCGTTGGCCGGCCCGGAGCGGGCGGTGGTGTGGTCCTCATTTTTCCTTCTCGCCGGCGGGTGTGCGTTGGCCGTGGCGCCGGTGTATCTGCTGGCGCGGCAGTGGGCCGGGCGAGCGGCCGGGCTCTTGGCCGCGGGGCTGTTCGCGACGGCGCCGAGCGTGCACCTGTTCTCCCCGCACGTGGACCAGCTCCACGTGCCGCTGTCCGCGGGCGTGTGTGGGCTGTGGGCGTGGGCGCTCCACCGGCGCTCGAAGTGGCTGGCCGTGGGCACGGGGCTGGGGCTCGGCTTGTGCCTGTTCATGAGCCTCCACTTCGTCGCGCTCGCCGCGCTGTGCGTGCTCGCGGCGGCGATGCTGTGCGGCCGCGATTGGCGCGCGGCCAAACGATACGCCTGGCTCTGCGCGTGGCTGGGCGTGGGCGTGTCGGCCGTGATTCTGTCCAGTACCTCGCGTTCTCGCACAACGTGCTGCGCGTGTGGTGGATCTGCCTGAGCAAGCACGAGACGTTCTACGACCTCTTTCCGCGCACGTACTGGAAGTGGGTGCTGGTGAACTTGATCGAGTTCGGCCTGTTCGCGGGCGCTGCCACGGCCTGCCTGTGGATCGTCGCGTGTTGGGCTCAAGCCAAGCTCTGTCTGGGGACAGGATGCGATCGACGCAGCCGCCGCTCCCCGGCGGCCCCAAGCGCGCCGGCTGCGATGTGCATGGCCGGGCTGGGGGTGCTGCTGCTGCTGGATGTATCGGGCAAGAACCTGAGCGAAGTCGCGCGGCTGTGGATGTTCCTCATGCCACTGGCCGCGGTCGGGGGCGGAGTGGTGCTGTCGAGGTGGGGCGCGGGCGGCTATCTCCCCTGGCTCGTCGTGGCCGCGCAGGGCGTGCAAGTCATCATTTTCAAGCTGCGGCTGGACGTGTTCTCGATCTACTGAGGCCGAAGCGCAAGAGGGCCTCGGCAGAGCAAACGTTCCATCCACTTGGCCCCTCGGGCTTGCTGCGCACGAGGAGGTCCGGCTCCCGTGGGCCACGGACGTGGACGTCCGTGGCCAGTGCTGCCTGAGGACACGATGCGATCCGGGTCGCTTTCGCAGCCTCGGCTTCGCTTCGCAGCAGCCGCCTGCTTCCGCATCGCGTCCCCGCGCGTCTCACTCCACCCGTATGGCCACCACCGTGATGTCGTCGTACTGCGGCTCTTCGCCGACGTGTGCTGAGATGTCGTCGAGGAGCTGCTTGAGCAACTCGTCTGACGTCACGTCGGTGTGCTTCCGAATGAACGCCTC
>JAJRTI010000164.1 GCA_024278415.1 Planctomycetota bacterium
ATTTAAGATGACCGGAACTAGCCACATTGGTGTGTGCTGCGTGGGTTTAGTTTGCACGTTTTTCCTGCTGGGCCTGGCAGGCAGCGCCGAAGCGCGCTCTCGCCGCGACGTGTACGTCAGCCTTGACGCCAAGGGTGGCGATGGTTCGCGCGACCGGCCGTACGGAAGCATACGCGAGGCACTCGAAAAGCGTAAGGAGGACTGGGGCCAGATGTTCCTCGGGCCAGGCGTGTATCGCGAAGACGTTGTCGTCGACCGCGACGGCGTCTGGTTCTTCCCGTGGAAGCAGTACGACGTCGTGATTGAGGGCAGTTTCACGATCAAGGGCAAAGGAATCGCCGTGCGGGGGCTGACGTTTCGTTCGAAGAAGCGAGCGATTTTCGTCGCGGCAAGCGCGGAGGGATGCCAGGTGCAAAACAACCGCGTCGTCGAACTCGCCGACGGCGGTGTGGGCATAGAGGTCGAGGCCGGCGCGCTTGTGATCGGCAACGTGGTAGATCTGCGGCACTCGGATGCAAAGCGTACGGTGGGCATCCTGCTCAGCGCGCGCGGGGGCCGCGTGCCGCGCGTGGACCACAATCGCGTCGCGGGCGCAGAAGTTGGCATCTGGGTGCAGGCGGCCGAACCCCCGGGAGACGTTGTCTGGCGCCTCACACACAACGAGGTGCGCGACTGTACGACCGGTATCCGCATCGAGGCCGATAACGTTATAGCGAAATACAGTCGGGCGTGGCGCTGCGCGGGCGCGGGTATAGAGGTGACCGGCAAGAATTGCACGGTCGAGCGAAACGCGGTCTTCGAGAACGGCGACCGTGCGTTCGAGACCTCGCCCGACGCGGACCGGACGCTTCCGTCGGCGGCCGGGCCGGGTAGGACTCTTTACGTCGAGCCCAATGCCGCGGTGAAAGGCGATGGCTCGGCCGACAGGCCGTTCGGTTCGCTGAGAGCAGCTGTCGTCGGGCTCAAAGCCGGAGACACGCTGATCCTGCGCGACGGAGAGTATCGCGGCGAGAGGGTTACGATTTCGGTTCTCGCACCGCCCGACAAGCCTGTCACGATTCGGGCCGAGCATGAAGGCGCCGCCGCGATCGTGGCTGGGCAAATAGCGCTCGACGACTGCGCGAACGTGCGGATCGAAGGGATCAAATTCGTCGCATCGCCCAGCGCCGTGGTGTTCGGGGCCGACGTTCGATATTGCGTGGTGTCGCGCTGCTCGTTTGTCACGACCGAAGGCAAGCCGAATTCGACGGTGGCGGTGCCGGGGCCCTCAGCGGCTCACAACACGATCGAGCGGTGTGTGTTCAAGGGCATAGGCCGCCGGCAGGTGGCGCTACAGATCGCGTGCCAGCGGTTCAACGTGCACTGCGTCATGCGGGACTGCATCGTCTCCGGCTACCGCTACGGCGTGCAGACGGGCGCGGGATCGTACCCCACCGCGCCCCCGGGATACCACGTCGTGGAGGGATGCGAGTTCTTCGACAACGTCGACGGCGTTCACTGCAAAATGGCCGACGGCATCATCCGCAACTGCGACTTCCACGACAACGTCGGCCAGGGCATCACCGTTCGGTACGGCGCGAGGCAGCTTATCGAGAACAATCGCATTCATCACAACTCCCGGGGTATCCGACTTCACAGCCCGAGCCACGTCGTGAGGAACAACGTGATCTACGAGAATCGGGAAGGCGGGATACTGGCGACCGTGGTCATGGGCGAGCCGTTCTACGAGCCACCAACGAGCGTGTTCATCGTCAACAACACGATCTGGCGCAACGGCGAGTATGCGATCCGGCTGGAGCAGGGAGCGCGGCTCATCTGGACTCGAAACGTCATCGTAGGCAACGCGCCTCAGCAGTGGCTCATCGTGCGCGAGAATACGTCCCGCAAAGCTCCATCGGACCTTTCGGGCGTCGTGCGCTCCGCCGACTTCAACCTGTACTGGAACGGACGAGTGCCGCTTCTCACCGAGCACGAAGGCGGCGCGCATGACGTTTTCGCGGACCCGAAATTCGTAGCGCCGCAGGCTGGCGACTTCTCGCTGTCGTCCGATAGCCCCGCGCGGACAGCGATTCCCAAAGAGTGGCGCAGGCTGCCGCCGGTTCCCGTAGCGTTGCTGAGTGGAAAGCTGCCGCCTGTCGTTGGTGCCGCCGGCGACGTCGCCAAAAAGAGCTTGGCTTTCGCTGGGGACACTGCTCGAAAAAGGTGACGCGCCCGCGCGCCACTTTGGGCGACGGGCATCGAAGCCGACGGGGCGATAGAGCGGGTTGGGTCGTGTGGTTCTGCCCCACGCGGTCGGGCGAGCCGGTGGCCCGACCGACCTGTCATGCGCCTCAACTTGGGATACCACCACTCTCGCAACAGATGAGAGAGTTCCCATGCCCACATCCGCGCGTTTCAAAGCTTCGATGATTCTGCGGCTCGGGATTCCCTTTCTGTGCGCGGCGTGCGGTGTGCGAACGGCGATGGCATACGAACTGGCGTTCGAAACCCGGGCGGCCACACTGCTCGTTGCGGACGGCCGCGTCGCTTCGCTCCTTGACAGATCGCGGCGCGCCGAACTGATCGTTCAGCCGCCGGCCGCTGTTCGACCCATGTTCCGGGTGATTCTCAACAGGGGGTTGAGGGAAGCGTACGACCTGAACTCAGCGCAGATGCGCCTCGCCGAGTCGTCCGCGGGCCGCGACGGCTTGCGCCTCACGTTCGAGTCCGAGCAGATGCGCGCGGTGGTGCGCGTGAGCCCTGCGAGCGAAGGGACAGGCCTCGCGTGGCGCATCGAAGTCGCGCCATTGGACTCGAGCCTTGCGGTCGCACGCGTCATCTTTCCGGTGCTCCACCTGCGCGCGCCGCTGGGCAAAGAGTCGGCGGAAGACCGCATCGTCGTCCCATACCGAGAGGGGCATCTGATACGCGATCCGCTGCGAGGCGTGAGGCCGGACGAGCGCCTGCGAAAGGCCTGGCCGTACCCAGCGGACATGGTGGGCCAGTTCATTGGGTACTTCAGCAACCGGGCGGGCTGCCTGCTGTGGGCGGACGACACGGAAGGCCACGTGAAGTGGTTCGGCTTCGAGCGGCAAAAGAACGAGGCTGGGCTCGTCTTCTTCGTTGACCATCGCATGCCGCTCGATCCGGGCAAGGCGTGGCGAATGGCTTACAACGTCCGCACGTCGTTCTTCGCGAAAACATGGCAAGCCGGCGCCGGCCTGTATCGCGCATGGGCGGCGAAGCAGTTTTGGTGCAAGACGCGCTTCAGAGATCGGACTGACATCTCGCCCATTCTGCACGCGCCCTGCCTCGCCATCTCGTCGTCGCTGAGGAGCGAGAATTTCGACGTCTTGCCCGACGTGCTGGGGGGATACGTGAAGCGGTTCAAGGCGCCGGTCGTGTATCGCCCCTTGGGCTGGGAGAAGCATGGCGCGTGGGTCGGCATCGATTACTTTCCTCCGTTCCCAAGCGAGGCGAAGTTCCGTTCGCTCGTCGCTGCGCTCAACGCGCGAGGCGTCCACACGTGCGCGTTCATTTCCGGCCTCTACTGGTCGATACAGATGCGCGGCCTCTCCGAGGAGGAGAACGCCGCGATCAAGACGTTCTACGAGCAGCACGACGGCGCCGGCGTCGCGGAGCGTCTGTCCAACGGAAAACCTCTCACGTTCAACCACGGCGGGCGTCGAGCCACGCGCATCTGTCGCGGCACGCCGCTCGGACGGACGCTGCTCTTGGACGTGTCGAGACGTTTGCTGGATTTGGGCGTCACGGCCATCCATGACGACCAGGACCAAGGCCCGCAGCCCTGCGGTTACACGTGCTACGACACACCTCACGGCCATCCCGTTCCGTGCGGAAGCTGGGCCGCTAAAGCCATGCTCGACACTCTCACCCGAATCAAATCGGAGGGAACCGCGCGCTCGGGGGGCTTCTTCCTGACGAAAGAGGAAGACACGGAACTGATGAACATGGTGCTGTCGGGTTACCAGACGCGCTACTTCGCGCGGGTCACAGGCTATTTGCCAGGGCGGCCCATGCAGATTGTGCCGGTGACGCAGTATCTGTATCACGAGTATCTGCCGTGCATTTTCGGATTCGCGGGCACTTGGGTCGATACGGTCGCGCGGATGCTCGTGTCCGGCCAGATTCCAAGCATCGCGTTCTGGGGCAAAGGGCGGGTCGTGCCGGTAGACGCGCTGCCGCCAAAGACGCTGACGCTGCTGACGGATTACTACGACGCGATGAGGGCGTATGCGAAGCCGTTTCTGCTTTACGGCAGGATGATGGCGCCCTTAGACATGGATATTCCCACCGTTCGCCGCAAGGTGGGGATGCCGCACAAGAGGTTGAAACTGGAGGTGGACGATCCGCTGGTCATAACGTCGGCGTGGCAGGACGCGTCGGGCCGCGTTGCCGTCTTCGCTATCAACATCACGAACCAGCCGCGTTCCGTTCAGTGCATAGCGCCCAAGATAGCAGGCAAGTCGGTCCGCGTGTCGCAGTACATTGGCGCCAAGCGCACCCTGTCTCGCGAACGTTTGAAGCCAGAGACTTCTTTTGCCTGGACGATTCCTCCGTTCCGTCTGTGCGCGTTGGTTTGCGAAGAGGATGTGCAAAAGATGGTTGAGTAACACTGCTCCCTGTTGGAGGATACATAGCCCATGCCGACGAAACACCTCGCGCTGGCTGGCGGCCATCCGCTGTGCACGCGCATGAAATGGCAGTGGCCCATCTGGGACGAGCGGGAGGAACAGGCCCTCCTCGACGTGCTCCGCAGTGAGCAATGGAACGCCGGCCTCTACCCCGCGGACGCCGATCCATCGCAGTTCCCTTGCGAGAAGTTCGCCCGGGAATTCGCCGTGTATCACGACGCGCAATACGGGCTCTGCACGAACAGCGGGACGATGGCGCTCTTCGTCGCGCTGAAGGCTCTCGGAGTGGGGCCGGGCGACGAAATCATCGTGCCCGTCGTGAATTTCCACGGCACGTTCTCCGCCTTTATATGGACGGGGGCAATGCCCGTTCTCGTGGACATCGATCCGTGGAGTGCGTGCATGGATGCGGATGAAGTCGAGCGCGCGCTTACCGACAGGACGAAGGCCATTGTGCTCGTACACTTGCACGGATACATGGGCGACGTGGACAGGATTCTCGACTTGGCCGCGACACACGGCGTCGCCGTCGTCGAGGACTGCGCGCACGTGCACGGCGCAAAGTGGAAGGGCCGAGGCGCGGGCTCTCTGGGCGACGCGGGC
>JAJRTI010000001.1 GCA_024278415.1 Planctomycetota bacterium
CGCCCTTCTCTGCCGCGGCATTCAATGCGCGGAACTGCGCGGGTGACAGGCAATAAGCCGATGGAAGCACGATCAGCCGGTACTGCGCCAGCCGAGCAGCCACAAGATCCCGCGGAGCGAGCATGTCATACTGGAGGCCCAGGTCCTCGATGGCCTGCGTCGCGCCGCAAACCGACTGCACGTAATCGCCCCAACGCCGGCACGTGCCCACCGCGAGCGACTCCATCGAGAAGAGAATCCCTATGTCCGCCGGCTCGCGCTGGGCCCCGCGCAGCAACGTCGCCATGCCCGAACGGATGTCCGCCATCTCCTCAGCGATCCACTCGCCGTGCGCGTTCGCAAAGCCGTTGACCGACACCATGCCGCCATCCCGATAGGGCTGGAAACTGTACTCCCACGACGTGTAGTAGCTTGCGCCGTCGCAACCGTGGACCAACATGTACCACGGATGGAAGCGGTCGTAGCGCTCGTTGCTGTCGTCGAAGTCATACCCCGACCACGCGGCCACCGAATCGTCCTCGCCGGCCCAACACCGCAGCAATTCGCGCTGGATTCCGTCGTACGCAATCGCCGCAAGCGCGCACTTGTCCATCAACGCGCGGTAATCGAAGCCGTTGAACGCGGCAGGGCTGGACATGCCGGACATGCCAACTCGCAGCCCCGGGTGCTTCTCCCGCAGCCGGCGCGATAGCTCCGCGAACAGCCCCACGAACTCGCTGTCCATGAATCGCCGGAACTCGACCCACCGCGCGATGTTTGTCGCCCGCTTCGCGTCCTGGAGTTTCATCGGTGTCACCGCGTTCCACGCCTCGAACGTCGTGCCCCACGATGCGTTGAGCGCGGCCACGTTCGCATAGCGTTGCTTCAGCCACGAGCGGAAGCGCTGGAGCGACAGCGGCGACCAGTCCAGGTCGTTCGGCCAGCCCTACCAGCCGATGGACTGCTCGTCCCCGGAGATCACGCAATCCGGCTGGCACACGGCCGCGGTCTCCACCTGGCGCAACATCTTCTTCGTGAGCTTGTCCACGTACTCGGGATCGTGCAGCGGAGGCTTGCGGATGGGGTTACGCAGCTCCGTCGACTTCACGTGCACCCGGCCGAAGCCAAGGGGGTTGACGCGGATGTTGTGCGCGAGCCTCGGCCGAATCGTGGAATCAAATACGCCGTAGTAGGTCGCGGCGTCCACGCCCAGCCTCTGCTCCTCCGCCATCATCGCGAGGCCGGCCGACGAGTTGGCGCCCCACCAGCTCATGCCGCTCCATTCCTGGAAGAAAAACGCCGGCCGGCGCTGCTGCTTCAGCGCTACGTGCAGCCGCGCGCGGTCCAGCACGTGGCCTTCTGCCGCGACCACGGCCTCAATCAACAGCGACACGGCACGCGGCGAGCGATTCAAGCCGCTCAAGTCGATTCCGATCTCGTTAGTCCCCTCCTTCAATTCGACCTCGCTCACCTGATCGCAGATGAGCCGGCCCCATGGGTCATACACCTCCACATTCACCACGGCCCGCAAACGGGACGACTCGATCGTCAGCAAGGCCTTACCAGGCGCCAGAGGATCAAGCGGTTGCGGCAGAGCCGCGATGCGGCTGATCCGCGCGATCTCGCGGCCCGGCACTCCGACCATCGCCAGGTCCAGCACGCGGCCATCGCGGTCCAATGCCGCCACCGCGCAGGCATTCGTGCCCCGAGGCAAATGCGAAATCAAGAGCGAGTCGCCAGCCCCGACCACCTCATCGCTCAATGTGCTCCAGTATCGGTCCAGCCATCGCACGCGCAGCCGATCAGCGCTTGTGGAGGTGGGGGCGACGAGAACGTCCGAGCCGCGCACCCGCAGCGCCAGCGGAGAGTCCACCCTGCCCGCGGCCCACAGAGCCGACCGCAGCAGGCCCGCGCAGCACGCCTCCCAGCGCGGCATACCGACCATGTCCTTCTCGGCTCCGACGATGGGCAGCAGCGTCGTAGGCGGGACCTTGTTGCCTCCGCTCATGCGCACGACCGCCACACGGCCCGGGCCGAGCCGATAAGCCTTGACCCACACCTTCGGCGACAGGGTTGCGGCCATGTCGGAAAGCGCCGCGGATACGAGCGGCGTTTCGGCCGCCTCTCCTGGAAGCTCAATAGAAGTCTTGCGACTGCTGTCGACCCACAGGATGCCCATGCTTCGTGAGCGCACAGCGTCGAGCATGGCGGCCTGCACGTCCTCAGAGATTCTGTCCCACGCCAAGCCTCCAACGATGCACACCTCATGTTTTCCACGAAGCGCCTTCTTCAGCTTGACAGCGGCCACCGGGTCGAGCGCACCATTGTAATAGAACGGCACGACCGACGGCTCGATCTCGACGCGATGGGCCAGTTCTGCCGCGTCACGCACGGACGCGGCCGGCAATACGAACAGCGCGCGCAGCGGTCCTGCCGACAGTTTGCCCCACTTGAGCGCGGCTACGACGCGGGCCTGCCGCAGCAGCTTGGACACGTCCACTCGCGAACCCAGCAGGGGAGCGTAGGCTTCTTCAAGAGGCACGGCCTTGGCCTGGCTCAACCCCGGCGCCGCGCCCGCACTCAGACTTGCAGGAAGAACCTCGACTTCATCGATGGACAGGGTCTTCACCGCGCGCATCACGATGGCCAGCCGCCGCGTGCGGTATGGAACGGTATTCACCACCGCGCGGAACGGCCCGGCGTCCTCACCCTTGGGCACTGCCGGGACCGCGACCGCCGGCCCGTTGCCGGACTGCGCGATGAGTTGGAGCACTTCCGGATCGTCCGCGGCGTACACCTTCACGTCATGCGGGGGCAGCACGCCCACGCGCTCGCAGTGCTTGCTGCGAATCACGACGCAGCCCACTTGCACGGGTTTGCCAAAGTCGATGACAAACGCCGCCATCCTGTAGCTCCAACCGACCGCGTCCGGATTTGTCCACGCCAGGTAGCTGCGCGCGCCGGCCTTTGGCAGGCCATCGACGAGGTGCATGGCGTCGTTCGCATCGCGGCTGTAATGGTAGTTGGGCGGGACGACAAACTCGACTTTAGCGCCGAGCGCGAGGTTCCCGGCCTGCGCGCTTGCTGCAATCGTGCAACAGCACCAGAGCACGAAGATGATCGCTGCGTGGAATCGAGGCATACGCTTGGGCCTCCAGCCCGTTAGGCGCTTACCGGCTTTCGAACGAGAACATGTTGTCGATGTGTGCGGCGCGAGGCGACGTGGTTTGTAGTAGGGCAATTCATTGCCCGTCGAACGTCCTTGCTCTCACAAGGCAGACGGGCGATAAATCGCCCTACTACAAGCGGCCCGACGGCAGCGCCGCCGCCCCTTTTTCGTAGCGAAGTCTGCGAAAAGGCGTAGTGCCTTCGCGGTCAGCAACCGCGACAAAAAAACAAGAAGTTGCGCGGTGTGCGTGCACTCTTGGCAGGGTATTGCGTATTCCGTATCTAGGATCGCGATCCGAATACGCCATACGCTGCCGAGCGTGCACAGTGCGCAACTTCTTGTTCTTCGTGACCGTTCCCAGTGGGGAGGGCACTACCTGTCGCGGGGACTTCGGATCAGCGCCGGGCGCGGCTGCGCTTTCTGTTGCTTCGGCGATCGAATTTGCGCTTGGGTCGTCCGCCAGCACTGCTTCGGCCGAAGCTCTTCGGCGCGGGCTTGCTGGACCGGAAGGCCTTGTCGCAATGATAAGCGTGTCCCATTTCCGCGGGCACCGGCTTGCCCAAGAGGCGCTCTATTCCCCGCAGATACGCGCGATCTTCGGCGCAGCAAAATGAAATGGCGTCGCCATCTGCTCCCGCCCGGGCCGTGCGGCCGATGCGATGCACGTACGTCTCGGCTTCCACCGGAAGATCGTAGTTGATCACGTGCGTGATGTCATCCACGTCCAAACCTCGCGCGGCCACGTCAGTGGCCACCAGCACGCGATAGCGGCCCTGCTTGAAACCGTCCAGTGCTCTGGTGCGCGCGGCCTGGCTCTTGTTGCCGTGAATCGCGGTGGTGCGAATGCCTGCCGCGTCCAACTTCTTCGCCACCCGGTTGGCGGCGTGCTTCATCTGCGTGAAAATGAGGGCCTTGCTGACCTGGGGGTTCTTCAACAGGGAGGCCAGCAACGCATCCTTGTCGCTTTTCCCCACGAAGAGCACCTTCTGGTTGATGCGCTCCACCGCGAGCTTCTCGGGTGCGATGCTCACCCGCACTGGGTTGCGGACCATGGTGTGGGCCAGCTTCACCATTTCCGGGGCCATTGTAGCCGAGAAGAACAGCGTCTGGCGGTCGGCCGGAATGTGAGACAGGACCCTCTTGATGTCGGGGATGAAGCCCATGTCGAGCATCCGGTCCACCTCGTCGAGAATGAAGACCTCCACTTCATTCAGGTGGATGAATCCCTGCTGCATCAGGTCCAGCAGCCGGCCGGGGGTGGCCACCAGAATATCGACCCCGCGGTTCAGGGCCTTGACCTGGTGGAACTGGTTCACCCCGCCGAAGACCACGGTGTGGCTGATGCGCAGAAAACGTCCATACGTTTTGATGCTCTCCCGGATCTGCGCGGCGAGTTCGCGGGTGGGGGCGAGAATGAGCGCCCGAGGGGTTCCTTTCCGGGCGCGCTGGTGGGTTGTCGCAAGCCGCTGCAACAGCGGCAGGGCAAAGGCCGCGGTCTTGCCGGTGCCGGTCTGGGCAGTGCCCAGGAGGTCCCTTCCCTCCAGCAAGTGCGGAATGCACTGCTCCTGGACGGGCGTGGGGGTGACGTACCCCTCCGCGGCCACGGCCCGCTGAACCTCCGGAATCAGAGCGCTGAACGCGCCTTGCGGAGGCTGGGGCTTCGATTGATGGGCAGATCGGGCTGTGCGCGTGCGCGACGCGTGTGCGTACTGTTTCATACTTTTTCCTGGTCCGGGGTGATACAAATCTCTACCCGCCGGACGCGAGGAAAAGAAAGGGCCGCAGTGATCGCGGCGATCGGGCGCCCCTACTTGCAGAGGCTGGGATCCTCGGCTCGAACTGTGGAGAAAAATCGCTTGCAAGGGCGAAACGGATACACGCCCAGCGAAACCATCTTGAGGAGAGACCCCTATGAGCTAATTAGGATACCGGAACAGGGCCGAGAACGCAAGCGCGATATTTCACCGGCTTGCGCAGCGCGGCAACGGCGCCTATACTCGCCATCGAAATCATGTGTGCCACCAAGTCTCACCTTGGAGGATATCGATGTGTCGTTTTCAGCCGCCGCAATTGTTCGCCATGGCTTGGGCGCTGGAGGATCCATCCAGTGTCGGCCGCGTGGAGCGCATGACCGACGAGTGCCGGCATGGCGGCGTGTCGAAGGCGGCCTGCACGGGCCGGGGCCGTTCGCCTTCGTGGCCCGACTGACGTATCCACCATCACATAGACAGAAACAATGTCAGTACGCGACTTCAATACCGTACAGCGAGCCGTCTTGGCAGGCGCACCGCCGGATGACATCCTGAAGCTGCTGCCAGCCGGCTCGCGCCTCGTGTTTGACGCGCCCTGCCCGACCTGCCACAGCGGTTACGTCGGCGAGACGCCGGAGCTGGCGGGCATGGGGAACTACGTGTGCCTTGCCTGCGGGCTGGAGTTCGCGACCTAGTGTCGTGTCACGCTTGTGCCGGGCTTGTCGTAGGCCCGTGAGGGCCTTCTGTTCGTTTGAGATTTGCCAGGGGCGCAGAGGGCACCCTTATGGTCGCCACTACGAGCGGGCCGGGCTTGTAGTAGGCCCGTGAGGGCCTTCCGTTCGTTTGAGATTTGCCATGGGCGCAGAGGGCGCCCTTATGGTCGCCACTACGAGCGGGCCGCTCCCGCCGGCGACGCATCGCGCGTGATGACACTAGAGACCCAAGGGGGAGGGCGGCCGTGCAGAACACAAAACGCCCCGCAGCAGTCGCGGGGCGCCTGTGGGGCTATCGAGTCAGCGGACCGCCCCGTCCGGCAGTCTCGCTTCGCAGCGACAACCCTGCGGGCGGGGACTTCAGACGACCGGATTACCGCTCGCGCATACAAGCCGTACGGCCCGAGCCGTCGGTCTTCCAGTGGTTGCGGACGCAGTCGCAGCACGTGCCCTGGCGCTCGCACGTTTCCGACGTGCAGGGGCAGACTTCCGTGTTGCGCTCGAAGTTTCCGCACTTCGGCTCGGTCACCATCGTCATCCCGGTGGTGGCCTCTGTGCGCGGGGTGCGCGTGCACGCGGTCACGGGCCACTGGTCGCTCTTGCTGTGAAACAGCATGCACTCACAGCAGATGCCGCGGCGCTCACAGCTCGTCTCCGTGCACGGGCACATCTCAAGGTTCTTCTCGTAGTTCGGGCAGTCCTTTGGGCTCGTCATGTCGTTCGCTCCACAAGCAGGATTCGGGTAGGCGCACGAGCTGGCGCGAGTGGCGCTCAGCACGGAAAGGGCCATGATAACGAGGCCGCGGGAGCGCGTCAAATAGCCCCAGCCTCCGGGGCGTGCGCTTCGGAGCGCCTACTCCATGTGCTCGCCCCGCTGCGCCTCGATGTACTTGAGGATCTCGATAAGCTGCGCGTTGCTGAGCACGTTGATCTCGATCATAATGAGTCCCAGCAGCTCGTGTCGCTGGCCAGATTGCTTGAGTTGCTTCTGCCGCGACAGCGCATCATCGAGTTGGTGCTCACTAATGAAGCCCTTCTTCAACGCGATCTGGCCGAACAGTTCGCGGCCGGGCGCCTTCTGTAGTGGTGGTGGGGTCTTGCTCATGGTGGGGGCCGTCTGGTTGAACTGCGCTTGTGCGCGCAGGCGATTGGGGCTGGCAAAGTGGGACACGTCCTGATATACTGACATAACTCTAAACCCTAGATCAAGAGCGCGCGAGACGCATGGCCACGGTTTGGCATTCGCGATGTCTTGCCGCATCCCACCCCACGACCCGACGAGACCCGGAGCCCAAGAGATGAAGAAAGACATCCACCCCAAATACCAGGAAACGACCGTGACTTGCGGTTGTGGCGAGTCCTTTGTGACACGGTCAACCGCGCCGAAGCTGGGCGTTGAGATCTGCTCCAAGTGCCATCCGTTCTACACGGGCAAGCAAAAAATCGTCGACGCCGCGGGCCGCGTGGAGAAGTTCCAGCGCCGTTACGGTTGGAACCAGCAGAGCGCTGACGCCGCGAGCGGGAAGGCCCAGGCCCAGACGGAGTCGTAGCCCAGGAGGGCCAACACGTGGGGGACAAGACCGGCAACACGCCGCGCCCCGATGCCACGCCACGCTATTCGCATTGCCGAATCTCCCGAACCTAACGGGACAGCCAGGCCTGCCATGAACGAGAATCTCCGGGAGAAGCTGGACGAGATCGCGGCCCGTTACGACGAGTTGGCCGCGCAAATGTCGTCCGGCGAAGCCAGGCTCGACATGGGCAGGCTCTCGAAGGAACTCGGCTCCCTGGGCCCCATGGTCGAGCAATACCGCGCATACAAGGTCTTGGAGACCGGCGTAGAAGAGGCCAGGGCTATTCTTGACGACCCTGACGCGGATGCGGACCTGCGGGAGCTGGCTGAGGCGGAACTGGAGGAGAACGAGGGCGCGCTGCAAGCAGCCGAAGCTGACCTCATGAAGCTGTTCGTGTCGGAAGATGCCGACGCCAACCGCAACGTGATTGTCGAAATCCGCGCCGGCACGGGAGGCGAGGAGGCCGCGCTCTTCGCAGGCGACCTGTTCCGCATGTACCTCAGGTACGCCGAGAAGCAGCACTGGAAGGTCGAGATGCTCGGCGCGAGCGAGTCGGGGCTCGACGGCTACCGCGAGGTCACGTTTGGCATCTCCGGCCAGAGCGTATTCAAGAAGCTGCGATACGAGTCGGGTGGGCACCGCGTGCAACGCGTCCCGGTCACCGAGACCCAAGGCCGCATCCATACCTCCGCGGCCACGGTCGCCGTGCTACCCGAGGTCGAAGACGTGGACGTGGAGCTAAACCCGGACGACATCCGCATGGACTTTTTCAGGTCGTCTGGGCCAGGAGGGCAGTCCGTGAACAAGACCAGCTCCGCGGTCCGCCTCACTCACGAGCCCACGGGCACCGTGGTCTCCTGCCAAGACGAGAAGTCGCAACACAAGAATCGCGCCAAGGCCATGCGCATCTTGCGCAGCCGGGTGTACGAGAAGGTGCGCGCAGAACAGGAGCAAGCGCGGGTGGCCAATCGCAAGAGCCTGATTGGATCGGGCGACCGAAGCGAACGCGTCCGCACGTACAACTTTCCCCAGAACCGCGTCACCGACCACCGCATTAACCTGACGCTCTACAACTTGGACAACATCATCATGGGCGATCTCGACGAAATCGTCGACGCGCTCATGGTCTACGATGTGGAGCTGCGCACGCAGGAGTTCCTCCAAGGGTGACGGGCTGCCCATGGCCGACGAACCCAAGCGCATTTGGACCGTGCTCGACCTGATCCGCTGGACCCAAGGGTTCTTTGCAGGCAAAGGGATCGACTCGCCCCGCCTCGACGCCGAGTTGCTGCTCGCCAAAGTGTTGGGCATGGACCGCATGGGGCTCTACATCAGCTACGACCGTCCGCTCGATCTGTCCGAACTGGCCGCGTTCCGCGGGTTGGTCCAGGAGCGTGCGCGCCGCGTGCCGGTCAAGTACCTCCTCGGCGAGTGTGAGTTCATGTCACTGCGCTTCGAGGTCGGGCCGGGCGTGCTGGTGCCTCGGCCAGAAACGGAGCATCTCGTCGAGCGAGCGGTCGAACGGCTTAAGGAGTCGCCCACGACTCAGCCGCTTGTGTACGACGTGTGCACCGGCTCGGGCTGCGTCGCGGTTGCGCTGGCCAAAGCTTGTGACAACGCGTACGTCGCCGCGTCGGACTTGAGCCGCGCCGCGCTCCAGGTGGCCAAGCGCAACGTTGTGCAGCATGATCTGGCCAGCCGCATCACGCTTGTCGCAGGCGACTTGCTTGCGGCGTTCCCGTCCGACGTGCGAGCCGACCTCATTGTGTCCAATCCCCCCTACGTGCGCGAGAGCGAGTGGGCGGCGCTCCAGCCGGAGATCGTGGAGCACGAGCCGCGTGAGGCGCTCGTGGCTGGCGCCGATGGGCTCGACTGCATTCGCCGCCTCATCGCGGACGCGCCGGCAAGGCTCAAGCCGGGGGGCGCGCTGCTCTGCGAGATCGGCCACGACCAGGCGGCCGCGGCCGCATCACTCGTCCAAGCCGTTGGCGCGTACGCCCCACCAGTCTTCCACAAAGACCTTGCTGGCATCGCCCGCGTACTCGATGCGAGTCTCGCATGACCCACGCCCGACCGGCGGTCACTTCCCCCGCACCTTCATCCTCACACGATACACGGACCTGCGCGCGGTGATGTAGAGGGTCCGCTTGTCCTTGCCGCCGAAGCAGCAGTTGGCAGGAAGCTCCGGCGTCACGATCGCGCCCAAGTGCTGGCCCTGTGGGTCGAACACCCACGTGCCGCCCGGCCCGGTCGCGTAGAGCCGGCCGGCCGCGTCCACGGCCATGCCATCGGGCACTCCTCGTTGGGGGCTCCTCATGTCCGCAAACACGCGGCCGTTCGTGATCGTGCCGTCCGGCCGCACCTCAAACGCGCGCACGTGCCGGCGCTCGCTGTCCGACACGTACAGCGTCTTCTCGTCCGGCGAGAAGGCGATCCCGTTGGGTTTGGCGAAATCAGCGATCAGCAACGACAGCTTGCCACTGGCCCCAATCCGATACACGCCTTGGCAGGCCACCTCTTGTTTGCGCCGGCGAAGGCCGTACGTGGGGTCGGTGAAGTAGATGCCGCCATCGGATCTGATCGCGAGATCGTTGGGGCTGTTGAGCCTCTTGCCCTCGTAGCGCGACGCGAGCACCGTGATCGCCCCGTCCTTCTCCGTGCGCGTCACGTTGCGGCTCTCATGGTGGCACGCGACGAGCCTGCCCTGCCCGTCGAACGCGAGGCCATTGGAGTTGTGGCTTGGAGAGCGAAATACCGAAAGCTTGCCGGCGTCCAACTTGTAGAGGGTGTTGCCTGGCACGTCGCTGAACAGCAGGAAGCCGCTCGGGCTCCACACGGGCCCCTCCGTGAACTTGAGCCCGCCGGCGACCCTCTCTGGCGTGGACGCGACCAGATCGTCCACCGTCGCCGCATGCAGGGCCGCAGCCGCGAGGAAGGCCAGCGCCACGTACGTGCATCTTGGTGTAGCCATGATTGGTCCTCCGAAGATCAGCCTGTAGCTCTGAACCAAGCCATGAGTGTACCTTTTGACGCCAGTGGCTGGAAGGCTAATCGGGATGAAAGAAAAAGCCGCAAGATTTCGCTTGATTTACATGCGCAATGTGCTACAATCTTACTCAGCACGATCGTCATCCCCCTGGCCGGTTACCCGCCGGCCCGACGATTGTGCTGGGCCACAGGTCGCCCCCACCTGTGGCCCGCTTTATGTACGGGTACAAGGGGATGACACGCGGTGGCCATAAGGCGCCGGCTCACCAAGAACCACGCGGGGCGGCGGAGGGGCCAAGCACCCGGCACACGTCGCTCCGGCCTGTGAGACTGCTACCCGCTTCGCTTCTGCAAGTGATGCATCACGGCCCACACGTCGTGCAAGGCATGCACGTAGCCGGATCGATCCCGTCCTTGAAAACCCGCAACCTCTCCCTTGAAGTTGTCGTAATCCATCTCCTCGTTTAGCCCGACAAGCACCTGCGACCACAGGGGCTTGTCTACGAAGATGCGGAACGCGTAGTCCGTGCCAAGGAACTCCTTGATCTCGCAGCCCGCGAGCCAATCGGGGAACCGCGCAATCAGCGCTTCAAGATGTTGCCGCACCCGGCATCGCACCATGATGCGGTTCGGGTTGACGGGCTGTTCGCGCCGCCCATCGCCCTGTCGGGCGCAGACCGCGCTGTAGAAACCATACCGAGTGAAGATCCACATACCATTGCTCCGTGAAGCATCGGACTCAGCACAGCCAGTGCGGCGACAAGCAAGAAACTGGATCGGAATGCCTTCGCATTCCGACGCTTCCAATGCCTTGCGGTGGGGAGGGACGGCGATCCCGAGGCTTCGGGATCCGCTCCTGCATTGCGGGCGCCGCCCGCTTTAGCGTGCTTCGCAATCACTCCTTGAAGTCGAAGAAGCACTTGGCAAACACCTTGTACCCTTCGAGTTCGGCCCGCGCCTGCTCGAGTTCAGCTTGGAGGGTGGCGGATCGGGCCATGGGGTGTGTCTCGATCTTGTGCACTTTCTCCTGAGCGTTTTTTAGGTGCTCGCGCACCGCGTCGCGCATGCCTTGGGTCAGATCGCGGCGTGCGCTCAAGAGTTCGCGCTCCATCTTGTCGCCACTCAAGGCCACATCGGCGAGGATGGCCTGCCCGCGCTGTAACCCGTCCTCGAAGCACCGATAAATCGACCGGAGGAGGTTGTCGATGGAGGCAAGGTTGCCGGCGACTTGCACCTTGGGCTTTGCGCTGAAGCCGGTCAAGTCGATGGGCTTGATGCTCTTGATCGCATCGGAAGATTCCTCTTCAGCCGCGCCGGCGCGCCGGCTAGCGAGTATACCGCCATCGTCGTCGATCGCATAAGGCACCATGTGAGGCGTGCCGCAGCCGGGGCACTTGAGCGTGCGGCCGGCATATTTCTTCTTGGCCTTGAGGGTCATGCCGCAATTCTTGCAGGCAGTACGGATACGGTTGTCGTCGCCCATTGTCAATCCTCAGACGTGTCAAGAACCACAAAAGGGGGAGGGGCTAACACCGTGAGCCCAGGGGCACACGGCGACAGAAACGCGGCGCGCCACCACCTGCTACGGGACGCCTATGTACACGTAGTTGCCCACTTCGCCGGTAAGGAAATCTACGATCAGCCATGTGGCGCCGCACATAAGCTGGCCGCAAATCATGCCCAGAAAGAGCGGTTTGTACCGCTGGTAGAGCGTCTGGCCCCCGAACTTGAGGATGAAGAATTTAACGAGCCAGCAGAGGAAGACGCTCCACCACGCCCACCCCATCACCCACGCATCCCCCAGCGCGAAGCCCACGTAGTGGACCGGCCACCAACTCAAGTAGTACCGCATCAGCACGAGCAGGCTCATCACCGCCATGCCGACGCCCGTAAAGACCCAGCGCGGCCAGAGGATGTCGTAGCCCACCGGGTTCTTGAGTTTGTCTTGGAGAAAGCTGTAGGCGATGCGGGGCACACCGAACATTCTCATGTTAGCACCACCGTACTTGTAGTTCAAGACGATGGTGATCCAGATCGCGCCAGCGAGCCCCGCCACGCAAGCCACGATCATCGCCCAAAAGAGCGGACGCCCGCGCGTGCGCATCGCGTCGGAAAGCTTCAGCCCGTCGATGGAGGACGTCATGACCGACGTGCGCAGCTCCGCGGCCCAGCTATAGGTGAGTGACATGTTGGTGAGGCCCGCGGGGCCCATGAACTCCGTGCCGAACGTGTACACGACGAAAGGCTGAGGGATCATCTGCGCCGCGGTGAAGCCTACGCCCCCGAGTGCGACAATACGCGTGATGGCAAAGAACACGCCGAAGCAGACGATGGTAAACACGATCGCGCCGACCCACGGCATGCCCCCCGCGTGGAACCACCCCAGGATAAACACATTGGCCAAGATAAAGCTGAAGACCGCGGCGCGGTAGGACATGACCTCCTGCGAATCGTCTACGTCCGGAGCGCCCTTGAAGGCTTTGCGCAGCACGTCCTTGATGTGGCTCCGCGCAGCCCAGAGCACGACGATGCAAAGCACGATCATCGCACCCGCGCCTTGCTGCGCGGTCGCCGCACAGCTCCCGGTCAGCGCTTCGTTCCGGCCTTTGAGCACAAAGACGGTGACGTTGAACACGCCAGTCTCCACCTTGCTGAGGAGGTGGAAGATCCACAAGCTCGCGGCGACCTCCAAGTTGATGAAGTACGCCAGGCCCATGATCGCGAAGTTCCAGAAGATAATGAGCCGAATGGTCCGGCGAAACACGTATATGTTCGTGCGAAACGGAATCTTCGGGAACGTGGGCCAGTAGTGATTAATGCCGGTGGTGGACACAAGCGCAAACGCGATGATAAACGCGGTCCAAAACAGCGGCTGCTTGAACAGGGGGTTCACGATCTGCTCGTCGTTGCCCCGCAGCATCTCCAGCGGCAACTGCACAATGGGAAACGCGAGCCGCTCATGCTCGACCCATTGCTTGCGCACGATGACCATACTCGTGATCATGACGATGTACACGGCCATCATGAACGAGCACCACCAAAACATGGGCACAAACCATGCCCCCCAAGGAATGGACTTGCCGGCTGGCAGGCCATCGTAGAAGTACCGCGCAACCGAGCCTTCCTTCGGCGCGAGCCAGGAGTGAATGTACGGCAGGATTAGTGTGTCCCACTGGTTCTCGGGGCTGGCGATGTAGAAGGGCCGCGTCAGGATATGGAAGAGATTCGTCACAAGGCCCCAAGTGGGGATCGCGGACGCGACGATCATCATCACGTAGATCAGCACGAGTTCCGACGATGTCAGAGCGGCGCGGCGGAAGAACCGCTTCAAGATGGGGTTCAGAATCCCCACGAGGATGAACAAGAGCATCACCGCGCCCGCGGTGATGTAGTCAGACGTGAGCCCCGCGGCCTTCTTCACGAGCACCGTGTACGGGCACGCGATGTTGATGAAGAAGCTGAGCCCCGCGCCGATGATCAGCGAGCGCAGCGTGAAGCCCCGGTCGTGGAGCAGGCGCGGCCGCGCCTCAAGATCGCTCGGCATGGTGCTCACGGCTTCTCCGCTAGCTCCCCGAGCGTGAGGATGCAGATGTGCGAGCCCTTGTCCCCCGCGGCGGAGTAGGCAATGCGCTTGCCGTCCGGCGACCACCACGGCTCACGCTCGTCGGCCGGCGACCGCGTGAGTTGCGTCAACTTCTTCGTCGCCACGTTGACCGACCAGATGTCCTCGTTGCCCGCGCGGTTGGACTGGAACGCGATCGTGTGCCCGTCCGGCGACCAGCAAGGCCGCATGGCCGAAAACCTCCCATCCGTGAGCGCGGTGCGCTTGCCCGTCTCAATGTCCATGACCACGATGGCCGAGGCCTTCCCCAGCATGCCGGGCTCCGCTGACGCGAGTGCGAAGCTCTTGCCGTCCGGCGACCACATGGGGAACACGTCGTCGCGCTCGCCAATGGTCGGGTGCGCGAGTTCCTTGCCATCGAGGTCGATCACGTACACCTCATGGCCCGGCCCCATACGCCGATAGTGGAAGCTAAGCTTCTGGCCGTCCGGCGACCAGTAGGGGAACTCCTCGTTGCCCTTGTCGCCCGCGATGAGCTTCGCAAGTTCTCCGTCCTTGTCCATGAGCCACAAGTCCCAGTTGCCGCCCTTCGAGACGTCGAGACCTGACCGCCGGTTCGAATGGAACGCGATGAGCTTGCCGTCCGGCGACCATGTGGGGAAACCGGACTTGTGCGGCCCCTTGGTGAGTTGGCGCTGCCCGGATCCGTCCGCGTTCATCACCCACACCTGCCAGTCGCGCTGGAACGCGATGAGCTTGCCATCGGGCGACCAGCAGGGCGAGCGGTCGTCCACGACGCCCGACGTGAGTTGCTTCGGCGCCGGCGCCACGAGCTTAGCCTTGGGTTTTGCGGCCGCTGGCTTCGTCGGCACAGTGGCCGGCTTGGGGCCCCTGGCCTTCCCTTCAGCGCCGTTCAGATCGACTCCGGAGACGATCAGCCCACAACACAAGAAGATCGAGTATCGAAATGACTTATGCCGCATCGAGCCTTACCTCAGCCGCTCTGGCCAGCGCAAATAGCCCAACACCCCTAACTTGCCGACGCGTGAGATTTTACGCCGTGCCAACGCTGGAGTCAAGGATTCTGCTCTCTGCCCCCATTGGTTAGCGGTCATCTTGATGGGCAACCCGCGGCCAATAGCCCCTCAGATTGAAGTCCGGACTGTGTTCGCCATCATAGCACTGAGCACACCGCCTTCTCGCGCTCCATCCGCGCGGATGTCGCTTTCGAACCCACGTATTCGTTTGCCTCCCCGGGCCATGCACACAAGCGGCACTGGTCGCCGGAGCTTCAATTCGACCAGCCGGGCAGGGCACAGCATCCGGCCATATCGTGTATTCATTGCCAGCGCTTGGGGCATACCTTGATCAGCCGGAGCAGCAGATTCGCTTGAACGCCACCGTTTCTGGCGACCGAAGACCGACGCCAACCTCAGCCATGTAAACCACATCCGGGGCGCGCGCACGGAGTCATCGCTGGTCGCCGGCATTTGGCTGAACATCAATCCCCTTCTTTCTCTTTTTCGAGGCGATTTCCTGCGCCTCTGAAAGCGAGAGCACCCAAGGGCGCATTTCCGAGGTCCTATACCGTATCTGGGGCTTCACCCGTGTGTCGACAACCATCGCACCCACCGGTAGAACCCTCCTAGGCTCTGACGGACGCCGGGTCAAGTCCACCTTGGTGAACACACGAGACACGCGCCTGCCCGGCACGATCCTGTGCTGCTTCATGGCCCACCAGATCCCATTGCCGACTTGCTTGAAGTCATCGTACGAATACACGGACCGGATCTGCTCATTCGGGTTGTAGCTAACCATCTTGACCAGGGCATAACCGAAATCGGGTTTTAACCACCACTGCGAGGTGAGTCGGCCTTTCTTGAAGGTGTCGAGTCGCACGCAGGCGCCATGGCGCGCATCGGAGACGCTGGCGACCTTCACATCCACTTCCCGCATGCGCGCGACGACGTGAGGCTGCTCCCACTCCGCCGGATGTCGGATGTTGAAGCGCCAGATGGTCCAACGCTTGGGTAACTCGATGACAAGCGCGCGGTAACCCCAAGGGGCAGGAGTAGGAGTTGCATGAACCCAGAACGAATCCTCATAAACCTCGATAATCGGGTGTCTACGAACGTCAGCCAACGACGCATTCACGGCCTCATCACTCTGCCAGGGGTTGACCTCCCGCTTCAGATACGTCTTGTAGGCTTTTGTGCGACGCTTCCGCTCTGCATCGCCAACGATCTCCAACGTCTCCACGCACACATAGGGGAACTCGACCAGAACCTTCTTCTGGTAACGCTTGACCGGAGTGTCGCGCTGCTGCCGAGCGACCTGCGTTGCGAAGTTGAGATCTCTTTTGGCGGCCGAAACGTACGCGGCCTCTGGCCGCGTGCGACCGGCAGTCTTGTCTTTCTTCTTGAGCGCCCGAATACGAGCTTCCACCAGCTTCTTCAGTTTCTCCTCGGACGGCATGGGGCGCCGCGCCTGCACGGAAGTTTCCTCATACTCAAAGTAGCCTGCCCTGAGTGCCTGGCAGCGTACGTCAAAAGCCGCAAGCACATGTCTGATGTCGAGCGCCAGTGTAGCCCTAGGAGCCGACAGACTCGCCAGCAAAAACACACCAATACTGATCGTCCCTCTCATGGCATTGCTCCTTGGCAAATAATGAAGGGCCAGGCCAAGCCAGCGGCCCAACCTGGCCCCTGTGAACTGCACGAGGGAATACTACACGTTTTCGCTCTCACATATATCCATCGGAATCTCGACCATGTGATAGTCACCATCGCATTCGCACCAGCTTGGCTCTCCAATCATAGGATCGCCGTAACACTTCAGCCGTCTGCCATAGCTTCCAACGAATTCAGATAGACAACGAATGGGCGGAAGCGAACCATTCTGGCGGCCGCGGCCGATGACACGCGAGGCGCCGGCCGACAGGATCGGCAAACGGAGTGCACCCGGCGGTAGCCAGAAGCCAATCCCAACGACACGGCCGCCATCGCCTGCTGAGAACTCTTTGGCAATGCCGTGGCGCAGGCAACCGCGCGCCTGAAGGCAGAATGGTCGGCCGTTCCCCA
>JAJRTI010000165.1 GCA_024278415.1 Planctomycetota bacterium
CTTGGGCCATGGCCAACCGCTTGTCGTCGTCCGTCAGTAGATCGACCATGAGTTCGCTGAAGGTCTCGGGCGACAGGTCGCTCTGACGGCGGGCAATGGCCGCACCGGCATCGGAGAGGAATTTCGCATTCAGAAATTGGTAGTCGTCGGTGGCGTACGGGTACGGGATGAGGATGCTGGGAATCCCGTTCGCCGTCAGCTCGGCCAGCATCGTGGCGCCTGAGCGAGAGCCGGCCAGGTCCGCACAGCCGAACTGCGCGCCTACGTCGTCGACGAATCGATGGAAGCTGACTTGGATCGGCGTGCCGGCGTACGCGGCGGCCGCTCGGTCGTAGCCCACGTCGCCGACCGAGTGAAGGATCTGGATGGTGTCGGCGAACTCGGCCAGCCGCGGCAGGGACGCGAACACGAGTTCGTTGACCGCGACCGCGCCCTGGCTACCGCCGAGCACGACGAGGGTCGTCTTCTCGGGCGAGAGGCCGAAGCGCCGGCACGCGTCCTCGCGGCCGATGGCCATGGCCTCGCGGCGCACCGGGTTGCCAAGCACGGACACGCGATCGGGCTGAGCAAACCGCTCGACTGCGATATCCCATTGGACCACGATCTCGGCCGCGCGACGCGCGATGGCTCGGTTGGTCCGGCCGGGAATGGAGTTTTGTTCGAGCACGATCACCGGGATGCCGCGGCGCGCCGCCGCGATAGCTGGCAGCAGCGCGGCGTACCCGCCCAGCGCCACGAGTGCGTCGGGCTCGCGCCGCGCGAGGACGCGGTTGGCATCGCGCCAGCCGTTGAGCAAGCCGAATGTGAAGCGGAGCCACTGCCCTACGGACTGCGGCGTCGAGACGGCCCGCAGCTCCACGAGTTCGTACCCAGCCCGGCCGAGCAAGTGCTTCTCGACCGGCCGGCCCGAGCCGAGGAAGAGCACCTCGACGCGGCTGTCGAGGCCGAGGAGCTGCTCGGCCACGGCCATGCCGGGGGTCAAATGCCCGCCGGTGCCTCCGCCGGCCAGGGCGATGGTGACGGGCGACTCCTCATCGGGCTTGTGTTGCATGGTTGCCAAAGAGCAGGGATCAGGCTACGGCACCGGCTGCGGCACAGGGGCCGGCTCGCCTCGTGGAATCGGCGCCGCGGACGGGGCCGGCGCGTGGGCCGTCGCTACGCCTTGTTTGGCGATGTTGAGCAGCACACCGATGCTGCACAGGCCAAACAGCATGGACGAGCCGCCGGCGCTCACGAAGGGCAAGGGCATTCCCTTGTTGGGAACAGCCCCGGTCGTGACGGCGACATTGATGGCGGCTTGCATGACAATGGTGATAGTGATGCCGAACGCGAGAAGCGCGCCCTGTTTGTCTGGCGCGCGCAGGGCGACTCGAATGCCTTCACGCATGAGCAGCAGGAACGCCACGATGACAAGCACGGCGCCAATGAAGCCGAGTTCCTCGCCCACCACGCAGAAGATGCTGTCGGTCCGGGTCTCAGGCACGAAGTAGAGCTTGTGCATGCCCTTGCCGAGGCCCGCGCCGGTCCAGCCGCCTGCGCCGAGGGCGATGAGCGATTGCACCGTGTGGTAGCCGGTGGTCTTAGCGAATGCCCAGGGGTTGAGGAACGTGATGATCCGAATCCACTGATAGGACGAGTGGCGCACAGCCGCGAACAGCACCGGCAGCGTGACGCACGCCAGTCCGCCGATGTAGACAAACCGCGTGCCCGCGCACAGCATCACGAGGTACGACACGGCCGCGATGAGCATGCTCGTGCCCAGGTCCCGCTCGAAGAAGATCAAGCCGCACGCGAGCCCCACCGCGATAGTGGGAAACATGAAGCCCCTGCGGAACTTCCGCACTTCGTCGCCCTGCTGGCTCAAATACGTTGCGAGGTAGAGAAGCAAAACGAGCTTCGTCATCTCACTGGGCTGGAACCGAATGTTGCCGGCGACGCGCAGCCATCGGTGCGACCCGTTGACACGCGGGCTCGCGTACACCGCGCAGAGCAGCACGATGTTCACGGCGAGCAAGGGCAGCGCGAGTTTGCAGAGCGTGTGGTAGTCGATGCAAGCGAGCACAAAGAGGCCGGCGAGCCCCACGCACAGGCGCGCCACGTTCATCTTCAGCGCGTGATCGGCTCTGGCCAAATCCGTGGTGGATCCGCCGACCGCGCTGTAGACCATAACCACGCCAAGCGCGAGCAAGCCTAAGACGATGGCCAGGATCGTGTCTCGACTGTGCGCGTTGGTTTCGGAAAGTTCTGTGTTCATCGTGAGAGAACCGTCACCGAAGCTTGAATGTGAGGAGGCTGAACAGGGCCAGAAGGACGGACACGATCCAGAAGCGGATGACGATCGTCGTTTCCGGCCAGCCCTTGAACTGGAAGTGATGATGGAGCGGCGCGCACAGGAAGACGCGCTTGCCTCCGGAGAGCTTGAAGTAACCCACCTGGATGATCACGCTGATGGCCTCAGCCAGGAACACGCCACCGACGAACAGGAGCATGAACTCCTGCTTGGCGGCCACCGCGACGAAACCGATGATGCCGCCCAAGGGCAGCGACCCGGTGTCGCCCATGAAGATGGCCGCAGGCGGAGCGTTGAACCACAGGAAGCCCAAGCACGCGCCAAAGAGCGCACTGCACGCGACCGACAGCTCCGCGCACTCCTTGATGTGCATGACGAGCAGATAGTCCGCGCAAGCCTTCGTGCCGACGAGGAACGTGATGACCGCGAACGCCGCGGCCGCGATTGCGGTGAGGCCGGTGGCGAGGCCGTCCAGGCCGTCCGTCAAGTTGACGGCGTTCGACGTGCCGGCAATCACGACCGCGATGAACGGGATATACCCGAGGCCAAGGTTGACGGTGAGCCGCTTGAAGAAGGGAAAGGTGAGTACGGTGCCGTTGTCCATGCTGCCGACGTAGCGGTACATGAAGATGCCGAGCAGCACGCCCAGCCCCACTTGGAAAATGAGCTTGGCCCGGCCGCTGATGCCCTTACCTAAGCCGGCGAACTTGACACCGTCGTCGAAGCCGCCCAAGAGGGCGAGGCAGACGGCGGTGAACATCGCCAGCAGCACGAAGTAGTTGTACGGGTCAGCCCAAAGGAGCGTGGCCACGAGAAACGGAACCATCATGATGATTCCGCCAAACGTAGGCGTGTCCGTCTTTTTCGACATGAGTTCGTCGAGCTTGAGGGAATCGCCCTTTTCGGTCCGCTCCATGAGCCGGCGCTCGGAGAGCTTTCGGATCACAACCGGCCCCACGACCATGGCCAATAGGAATGCGGTGAATGCCGCACAGACCCCGCGAAAGGTCACGTACCCAAAGAGGTTGAACACAATGCTGTGTTCGCGCAGCGGGTAGAGAAGGTGGTACAGCACGCGACCGCCAGCCTTTCAGTTCACGTTCTTCTTGAGCCGCTCGAAGACGACCTCCAGCTCCATGCACCGAGAGCCTTTGAGCAGGAACACCGCCTTTTCGGGCAAGAGCGACTCCACGGCCTCCGCCGCGTCCGCAGATGTGGCGAATCGATGCACGTGCGCGGCCGGCATGCCGGCCGCGACGGCCGCGTCCGCCGCGCGGCCCATGCGCTCGCCGACTGCGACAAACGCGTCCAGCCCCAACTCGGCCACCCGCCGGCCGGCTTCGTCGTGCGCGGGCTCCTCGATGTCGCCCAGTTCGGCCATGTCCGCGAGCACCGCAGCCTTCGGCCCGCGCTCCGTCATCTGCGCGAGTTCGTCGAGCCCGGCCGCAAGACTGCACGGGTTGGCGTTGTAGCAATCCAGGAGACAGGTCCGCTGGCCCACGCGCACCACCTCCATGCGCATGGGCGGCAACTCGCAGCCTACGAACGCGTCGGCAATCTCTTCGACCGTGCGGCCAAAGTGCCAGCCCACCGCGGCGGCCGCGAGCGCGTTGTGCACGTTGTGCTTGCCGTGCACACCATCGAGCACAACGGCGCGCTCGCCCTGAAGCGCGAAGCGAATGCCGCCACCGAAACGCTCGACGTCCGTGGCGAACACGGTGCACTCAGGGCTCATGCCGAAGGTGATGACTTCGCCCGGGAAGCGCCGCGCGATCTCCCGGCACCACTCGTTGTCGCCGTTGGTGACGAGCACGCCGGCGTCGTCCATGTAACGCGTGATGTCGGCCTTCTCGCAGGCGATGCCGTTCATGCCGCCGAGGCCCTCGACGTGCACGGGCTCCACTGCGGTAATCACAGCCACGTCGGGCCGGGCAATCTCCGCAAGCCGGCGGATCTCGCCGGGCGCGTTGGTGCCCATCTCGACGACCGCGTAGTCGTGCTGCGGCTCGATCTGGAAGAGCGTGAGCGGCACGCCGATCGCGTTGTTGAAGCTCTTGGGCGACGCGACCACGCTGCCGAAGGACGCGAGCAAGTGGCTCACCATCGCGCGGACCGTGGTCTTGCCGACGCTCCCGGTAATGCCCACCACGCGCACAAGTTGCTTGCGCCGGTAGTAGGCGGCCAAATCGCCAAGCGCGGCGAGCGTGTCCGGCACTTCGATGGCCCAGGCATCGCCGACGGGTTCAGGCGCGTAGCGGCCGTGCTGGTAGACCACGCCGGCCGCTCCGTTGGCCAGAGCCGCCGGGATGAACTTGTGGCCATCGAATCGCTCGCCGACCAATGCAAAGAAAACGTCGCCGGGAAGTGCCTTGCGGCTATCCGTGCAAACTCGCTTGAAGTCGACCTTCCGCCCTCCCCAGGTAAGAAGGCCACCGACAGCTTCGAGCACTTCCCGGCCACTCAGTGTGTTCATGTTGATGTTGCATCCGGTGCTATCCAACGCATCGGCCGAATCCAGCACGAACCGTGCGGCAGGGCTCGGACCAATGATGCATGTTCCAGTTGTAATGCCCATAAGGGGTATCCGTCTCCAGCGCCGGCGCGGCCGGCGTACGCGTTGCGCGTGTCTGGCCGCCGAATTCGCCAAATTCGGGCGGCTTCGGTTAGGTGGCACGCTTGTCCAGCACTTGCCGCGCGACCTCGACGTCGCTGAACGGCACGACATGGTCTTTGAAGATTTGCCGCGATTCGTGGCCCTTTCCGGCCACGAGCACCATGTCCTCGGCGCGCGCCTCGGCCACCGCGCCTTCGATCGCCAGGCGCCGGTCGGGCTCGACGCGGCAGCGCTCTTTGCGCTCGACGCCGGCCATGATGTCGGCGATGATGGCCTCAGGCTCCTCCGAGCGCGGGTTGTCGCTTGTGACCCAGGCCACGTCGGCGGCCTCCGTCACGACGGCGCCCATCTCCGGCCGCTTGCCTTTGTCGCGGTCGCCGCCGCAGCCAAAGACGACAATGATCCGCGCGGGCGCGAGATCCCGGAGCGTGCGGATGACCGCCTGGAGCGCGTGCGGCGTGTGCGCATAGTCCACCAGCACAGTCGGCTCGCCGTCGCGGCTGACGCGCTCCAGCCGGCCCGGCACCGCGGACGTGGCTTCGATGCCGGCCTTCACGTCGGCCACGTCGATGCCCAGCGCATGCACGCACGCCGCGGCCGAGAGGCAGTTCTGAACGTTGTGCTGGCCGACCAGTGGCGTGGCCACCTCGATCGAGCCGCTGGGCGTATCCAGCCGAAAGCGACTCCCATCGAGCCCGGCGCTGGTGACGGTGGCGCGGTAGTCGGCATCGCGCGCAATGCTATAGCGCACGATCCTCGCGGGCGTGGCCGCGGCGAACAACTCGTGCGTGGGGTCGTCCGCGTTGAGCACGGCCACTCCGGCTGGGTCGATCGCCTCGAAGAGCTTCGCCTTCGCGCCCTTGTACGAGTCGAGGTCGCCGTGGTAGTCGAGGTGGTCCCGAGTCACCACGGTGTGGATGCCCGCGGCCAGGCGTATGCTCCGCAAGCGGCCCTGGTCGAGCCCGTGCGACGACGCCTCCATGAACGCCATGTCCACGCCGGCGTCGCACATCTGCGCCAGGAGGGACTGGAGCCGTACGGAGCCGGGCGTGGTCTCCTGGGCCGGCAGCGTGCGGTCATCGATCTCATAGGCAATCGTGCCAACGACGCCCACGCGTTTGCCGGCTGCGCGCGCCATGCCGGCGGCCAACAGCGCGGTGGACGACTTGCCGTCCGTGCCGGTCACCGCGGCCACGGCCATGCTGCGGCTGGGATGGCCGAAAAACTCAGCGCCCACGTCGGCCGCGGCCGCCCGCGAGTCGGCGACGATGATCTGCGGCAAGCCGGCCGCGCCGGCGCATTCCTGCTCGCAAACGATTGCGCATGCGCCGAGGTCCGCGGCGTGGGCCGCGAACTTGTGGCCATCGACGCTCGCACCGCGCACCGCGATGAAGAGCCACCCCGGCTGCACCTCCCGCGAGTCGTCCGTCACGCCGGCCACGTCTCGTTCGGCGAAGTTGGCCACTCGGGGCGCAGGCAGCGCTGCTATCAGCCGGCTCAGCTTCACGAGGTGACTCCCGCGAGCCGGCGTTCGATCGTGGCGATAGTCGCTTCGAGTGGCAGAGGCCAAGGCCAGAGGAGTCCCCCGGCCGCGGACGCATCGGCCTGGCGCGGCCGGCGCGTGTGGGCGCTGGCCGCGGCCGAATCGGGCAGGATCGACAGCCGGATCACCTTGCCAGTGGGCGCTGTGGTGTTAGGTGTTTCGCCCTGGCGGAAGAGTGCCGGCTTGTCGGTCCATCGGGCGCGGCAGAGCGCCCGTTGCGTCCACGCCATTGGCTCCTCTGGCCTTAGCGTGCGGAATGGCATCGAAACGGGGGAGCCACCGGCGCGCAAAGCGAAGCATCGGGCCAACAGGTCCTTCATGGTATGTCTGGTGTGTGCTGAGGGACTGGCCTGGCTCACGATCGTCGCTCCCTGTTGCCGGTGGCTCCCGTGACAGAAGGCGGTGGCGTGGTGTGCGGCGCGGCGGCTTGCACCGCGTCCACGTCGTAGCGAGGTTTCACGCCCATGTGGAGTAGCGTTCGTCTGGCAATGCGGCCGGCGACCGGCGCGGACGCGCGGCCTCCATAGTAGGTCTTGTGGGCATCGACGCGGGGCTTCACCATCATGACCGCGACGCAAATCTTGGGGTCGTCGATAGGCGCCAAGCAGAGGAAGGAACTGAAGAAGGACTTGTCTGCATAGCCTTTGCCATCGTCTCGAAGCATTTGGGCCGTTCCCGTTTTGCCTCCCAGCTCGTAACCTTCCTGCTTGACGTAGCGGCCGGTACCGAAGGACACGATGTCCTTCAAGATGGGCCGGATCACCTCGTTTGCCGTCTCAGGCTTGATGGCCACGCGCTGGCCGGCCGCGGGGTCCGTCGCACGGCGGACCTCTCCCGTGGCCGCGTCGATGTATTCCTTGATCACGTGCGGTCTGGGCACGCGGCCGTTGTTGCCGAATGCGCAAAAGGCCGTCGCCAGCTTCAGCGGGCTGGCCGAGACCTCTTGCCCCATGGCGATGCTCGGCAGCGAATAGCCGGGGCGCCATCGGCCGGTGGGCCGCAACGTGCCGCACGGCTCCCCGGGGAGGTCGAAGCCGGACGTCTCGCCGAAGCCGAAGCCGCGCAGATATCGGTAGACCGTGTCTGGGCCGGCCTTCGCCGCGACCTGCGCCATGCCGATGTTAGACGACTTCACGAGCACCATGCGCGCGGTCATGCGGCCGTACCCATGTGCGTCGTGCAGCACGCGCTTCCCGATCGCGTACGTGCCGTCGTAGCAGTTGAACTCGTCCTCCGGGGACACTGCGCCGGTTTCGAACGCGGCCGATGCGACAAACGGCTTGAAGATGCTGCCGGGTTCGAAGAGGTCGGTGATGGCGCGGTTGCGGCGCATGTCTGCGCATTGCTGCGAGAACCGGTTCGGGTTCGCTCCTTCGCCCGCGTCGAAACGGCTCGGGGCGAACGTGGGCAGGCTCACCATGGCCAGCACTTCCCCAGTCTTGGGGTCGAGCACCATACCCACCGCGGCCTCCGCGCCGTTCTCCTCTTTGGCTCGCTTGAGTTCGTCGTAGACAATGCACTGCACAATGCTATCCATCGTGAGCACGACGGCATCGCCGTCACGCGGCGGCACGGTTGGCAAGCCGGGCTTGGCCATGCCGCGGCGCCGGCCATCGCGATAGACCTCGCGATAGCCGTCCTTGCCGGCCAGCCGGGCGTTGCAAACCAGTTCGACCCCGGCTTGGCCGATGTCGTCGATCGTGCAGAAGCCAACCACGTGGGCCGCGATTTTGCCCAAGGGATAGACGCGCTTGGTCTCTCGGGTGAGGAACACTGAGCGCAGCAAAGGCTTCTTCTTCTTGTCCGCCTTGAGCGCGTCGAACGCGTCGGCCTCCTCGTCCGAAAGGAACCGCTTCACCCACACGAACCGCTTGTCGCCCAGGAGGCGCCCGTACAGTTCTTCAGGGTCCAGGCCGAGTGCATTCGCCACGAGGAGCGCCGTCTCCGCTGGCCGCGTGCAAATCGAAGGGTCCGCGCACAGCTACTTGACCCACACGGACTGGGCGAGCACGCGGTCGTTCCGGTCGAGGATCGGCCCGCGCTTAGCCCGAAGCGTCGACCGGCCGGCCTCGCTCTCCCGCGCCTGTGCGAGGAAGTAGGAATGGTCGTAGAGCTGAATCCACGCCAGCCTGGCCACCAGCGCGAGGCACACCCCCAGCAGGAGCGAGTGCACAAACAGCATGCGCGTCTTCATGGAATCGGATAGGTTCATGGGACGGAGCCTCTGGCCCAGTCGTCACCCCGGCGGAGTCACGGACGGACGATGCGACCCGGCCGGCCTGAGGATGCGACCGCCACAGACGTGGCGCTGATGTCGGGGGTTGGAGGTTGCTTCTCAAGCGGATTGACGAGCGCCAATTGGAGCAACTTAGCGCGCTTGGCGAGCAGGGGCGGGCTGGACTCCCGCGTGCATGCGGCCTCGCGGTTGAGCCGCTCCTTCTTCAACGCGGCAATCTCGTTGAGCAGGCGATGTGTGCGATAGGCTTCGTTCTTCGTCGCATGCCCCTCCCTGACAACCAGGATGCTTAGCGACGCGAGGACAACCGCCGGGACGAAGAGCTTGATGAAGGCCATGGCGCTATACCTTTCTTCCTTCAACAAGGTCCGCGTCGGCGCCAAGCCACCACCGCAGCAGCAACGTGGCCCACGCCGGGGCGGTCTGGGATGCGTCCGGCTGCTCGGCGCTGCGCACGGCGCTCAACACGGCCACTCGGCCCGGATCGCGCGCCGAATCTTGGCGCTGCGGCTCCTGGGATTTGCGGCCACTTCCGCCGGCGAGGGGACGATCGGCTTGCGTGTCGCGTCCGAGTAGAGGCCGCGCTTCACGCCATCGCGCATCGCCTCCTTCACAAGCTTGTCTTCCTTCGAGTGGTAGGAGATGGCCAGCAGCACTCCGCCGGGCGCCAAGAGGGACGGCGCGGCGTCGAGGATCGAGGCCAAGTTCTCCAACTCGTGGTTCACTTGCATGCGCAAGGCCATCATGACTTTTGTTCCGGCGTGGATACCCTGGCGCGACTTGCCCTTGACCCGCTCGCAGATCGTGGCCAACTGCCGGGTCGTCGCGATGGAAGCGGATCGGCGCCGCTCGACGATCGCTTGCGCAATCGCCCGGGCCTGCCGCTCGTCGCCGTAGTCCCAGAACAATCGTGCAAGGTCGTCGCGCGACCACTGGTTGACGATATCCGCCGCGGTCGTCGCCGCGGTCGTGTCGAATCGCATGTCCAATGGCCCATCTTGTTTCGCCGAGAAGCCGCGGGCTCCGGCGTCGAAGTGAAGCGAGCACACACCCAAGTCGAGGAAAACAGCTTGCACCGTTTCGATGCCCCGCTCCGCAAGCAGCCGCGGCGCCTCGGTGTAGTTGGCCTGCTCCAAGTCGAAGGGCACGCCAAGCGGCCCCAGCACGGCCTCCGCCCGCTCCAGCGCGGCCGGGTCGAGATCCGTGCCCAGCAGGTAGCCATCGGGGGCAATCGCTGCAAGGAACCGGCGTGCATGTCCCGCGAACCCCACACAACAATCCACGACCTTTGCGCCCGGCGTCAGCCCCATTAGCTCCACGACCGTGTCGGCCGCGACAGGTTCGTGTTGGAAGTTCATACGTCATCGGCTTAAGGAGTCAAAGAGGGGGATCCGCCGCGTCGGTTTAGGGTTGATTTCGGCGGATCCCCTCGGAGATCATCCCCTGCTCGCGTCTGGCAGGGGTCGAGTGAGAAGAAAAGGGAGGAGCTGCGTCGATCCATGGATGAGTGTAGGTTTGTCGACGGCTCCTCCCAGAGAGCCCAGGCAAGTGGCGGGTGCGCGCGGGTATAGGCGATGCTGTGTCACGGCAGATGGGAAATGAAAAAGGAGGAACACGTCGAACCTTGTGATGAGATAAGTTTGTCGACGGTTCCTCCTTCGTTTATCGAGGGTTTCAGTTGTTTCGTCTGGTTTGGGTCTAGAAAGGCATTTCCTCGCCGCCCTTCTCAGCGGCGCCATCGTTCATGATCCAATAGGCGTCGTACAGTTCCTTCGACCAGATCTCGATGTGGTCACGGACACCGATCTCGACGCACTGTTTCTTGAGGTGCGCCGCGGCGCGAAGGCGCTGCGGAACAACTATGCGGCCTTGGGAATCACACTTCACCAAGGTGGCCTTGCGGAAGATGTCGCGCACGTATGCTCGCGTACTGGGGTCGCCGAAGCGCGCCTCCTCCATCTGGGCAGACCTGCGGATGAACTCGGACACGGTGTACACGGCCAGGCACTTGTCATGCCCCTGGGTTAGCACGTATCCGCGCGCCTGCTCCTCGGCAGGCACACTCACTCGCAAACCCGCGTTGAGCGATACGCGCCCTTTCTCGTCAATGTTGTGCTCGTACTCGCCAAAGAAAACGATACGATCCTGCGGGGCCGCATAGTCCCCGGCGTCCATATAAATCCGAGACTGGCACTCTTCTTGCTTATCAACCATTAGGGAATTGGAACCACAAGCAGGGTTTGCTTCGTTTCTGTGCCCCTAATTATGCCGCTATCAACCTCGATGTCAAGAATATTTTCTTGAATTGGGACAAAATTCCCATGTAGACGGAGGCCAACAAAGGCCAGCCAGTGACGGGGCAATTGCGCAAGCGCGCCGGTGGGAGCCCCTCATGAAGGTACGCCTCTGTTTGCCACACAACATATGGTATGGAATGGCCCGTGGCCGCCCCTGGCACCCCCTAGCTCTTGGCGAGAAAATGGACACAGAAAGTGCGCAAGAATTTCTTTTGTGGCCCTTCCGCCACTAGCCGAATCACGGTGGGCCCATTTCCCAAGCTGTGGGGGACATCAGCCCCGTCGCCCTACTCCACTTCTGCCCGAAGCTGACGCTCCGCGTCGACAACCCCCCGGTTCACTGCCCGCATCGCCTCCTGCAGGCTCGGCTGTAGCTCTGCCCGCTCTGGTGTGACCGCGGCGATCTGGCGCATGAGCAGCACGATGCGCCGAAAATCCCGAACCAAGTGGCCCTCCGGCGCGTCGGTCATCGTCAGCAAATCGTCGAAGTCCGCACCCTGAGCCCACGCCAGCGTGACCGCGCTCGCACCGAAGTTGGGCTTCTGCGTGAGATCCTCCAGCCCAAGCTTTGCCTCCATGCCCAGCACTCGCTCCTGCACAGGCCACACACGCTCGATGAGCGGCTGGGCAATCTCTCGCGAACGCCGGCCGAGCTTGCCTTCGTCCCGCGACTCGTACAGCAGCCCCATGGCCAGCACCGCGAGCGACGGAGCATCGAGCCCGTCGAGCGCGCCTTCGAAGATCAGCTCCGTGGTCATCAGCTCGTGGCCGTAAAGCCTCGCCGCGCAGCGGCCCTTCTCTGTCAGGCCCGCGTCGTCGATGTGGCCCAACGCCTTGAGCAACTGCACCTTCAGCTTGAGCTGCTCCTTCGCGGTGCGCTTGCGCCGCTTCTTCGAGCGGAACGCGTGGAACGACTTCTCGTACGTGGCGTAGATGCCCTCCCCCAGGAGATCGTACAGATTGAGGACCGTCGCGTAGCATGAGTTGAACTGGCTCACGACCGGCTCCGGCTTGCCCGCCACCACCTCCCGCACTTGGTCCAACTTCAGGAAGCGGCTGTTGATCTTCGAGTACACGAGCCCATGCTCGTCCATGCCGCGGCGCCCGGCGCGGCCGGCCATCTGGAGGTACTCGCGCGTGCGCATGGGCCGGAAGTCCACGCCGTCGAACTTGGTCAAGTCGTCGAACACGACCGTGCGCGCGGGCATGTTGATCCCGAGCGCAAACGTCTCGGTCGTGAAGATCAGCTTCAGCAGCCGCGACGTGAAGAGCCGTTCGATCAAGTCCTTCATGCTCGGCAGCATCCCCGCGTGGTGGTAGCCCACGCCATGCGCGATGAGCGGCCGCATCTCGATGTACTGCGTCGTCGCGTCCACACCGTACTTGAGTGCGAGCGTGTCGTACAGCTCCAGAATCTGGCGGCGCTCCCCCGCGTTCATGAGGTCGAGGCCGCGGTGCCGCTTGGCGAGCATCTCACATCGCTTCCGGCTGAACACAAAGTAGAGACACGGCAGGTCGTTCCGGCCGCTAATGGACTCCAGCAGGGGATCCCTCTCATGGCGCCGTGAGGCAAACTTGCCCGGCTTGCCGCGCCGGCCCTTGGACCTCCACATCTTCAAGTTGGGGATGATCCGGCCGTCGACGACAAAGTAGTCCTTCAGCGGCACCGGCCGCTCGTGGCATTCGACAATCGCAACGTGCTGTTCGCGCACCGTGTTCATCCAACCCGCGAGTTCCCGCAGGTTAGGCACGGTCGCGCTGAGGCAAATGAACGAGAGGTGCTGCGGCGCGAAGATGATCGCCTCCTCCCAGACTGTGCCACGCTCGATGTTGTCAAGGTAGTGCACCTCGTCGAACACTACGTAGCGCACGCTGTCCAGCCGCGCCGGCGCGTCGAAGATGACGTTGCGGAAGATCTCAGTCGTCATAATCAAGACGGGCGCGGCCGTGTTCATGCCCACGTCGCCGGTCAGAATGCCGACCTGGCCGGGGTGGTCTGCGGAGAAGTCGCGGAACTTCTGGTTGCTCAGGGCCTTGATCGGCGCGGTGTAGATGATCTGTTCCCCGGCCGCGAGCGCTTGGTCCACAGCGTACTCCGCGACGAGCGTCTTGCCAGCGCCGGTAGGCGCAGCGACGATGACCGAGTGCCCCTGTCGGAGGTGGTTGACCGCTTGCTCTTGGAACGGATCGAGCGTGAAACCCTTGAAGTCCATCGCCTACGCCGCCCTCTCTGTACTACTAACGTCGAGGACATCGAAGCTTCTTTGCCCTTCCACCAAGGCCACACGCGTCGGGCAGGAGCGTTTGTAGCACGCTCGTAAGAGCGTCTCTGCCCGGTGGCGAGGCCGCGCCAGGTGTCCCGCGCTTGTGCCTTTCGTTGCCACTACTTCGCTTTCTTCTTGATCGCGTCGATGGCCTTCTTCGCCTGCTCGCGCACGATGTACGTGTCTTCCCAGTCGCGCTTGTACGGGTCGGACTTTGCGACGTCCTCCAGCACAGGCAAGGCCCGCGGGCTCCCCAGCTTTTTGAGCGAGCTGATCGCGTAGTACCGCACCTCCCAATCCTTCGCGGTCTTGGCCGCCTTGAGCAGCGGCTCCAGCGCGCGCACGTCGCCAATGGGCCCCAGCGCCCAACACACGTTCCGGCGCACGATATCGCCCCCGTGTGCAGCCTTCTTGCCGGCGACGTAGTAGACGCGTTCGGCCGCTTCCGGCTGCGTCGCGAGGTATTTCAGCAACGCCGGCGCCGCGGACTTCTGCCCCAACTCGCCCAGCGCGAACGCGGCCCACAGCCGCACCTCGTCGCTGGGGTCGTTCTCGAGTCGGTCGATGAGCGCAGGCACGGCCTTCGGGTTGGACTTGAGCAGCAGCGCCGCCTCCGCGCGCACGACCTCGTCGTCGCTCTTCAGCTCCTTGAGCAGGTCACGTTTGGCCGGAACCTTCGTCTCGGCTCCGTAGCCCACCACAGCCGCCACGGCCAGGAATGCGAAGAGTGCTTTCATCTGCTTTCTTTCCACTGTCTGTAAGGCGCCAGGCGACGGAGGCCGCGAAGCCACAAAGGCACAAAGGAACACAAAGAAAAAAGAGAATCAAGACCCCATCCTATCTCCCCTTTGTGCGTCTTCGTGCCTTGGTGTCTTCGTGGCATCCGAACTCTTGGAGCCTTCAAACTACCGGCCGCAGTCCGACGGATCGCCGCGCAGCTTCTCCAGCCCGTGCGTGAGCGCAGGCAGGATTGCGGCCAAGTTCTCCGTCGCTCCGCGCACCGAGCCGGGCAGGGCCACGATCAACGTCGCTCCGCGGATGCCCGACACCGCGCGGGACAGCATCGCGTGCGGGGTCTTGGCCATCGACGCGGCGCGCATGGCCTCGTCGAGCCCAGGGGTCAACCGCTCCACGACCTGCCGCGTCGCCTCAGGTGTCACGTCGCGCGGGGCGAAGCCGGTGCCGCCGGCCGCGAGCACGAGGTCGATCGAGTGGCCGTTGCTGTAGTGCTTCAGGCGTTCTGCGATCTGCTCCGCGTCGTCTGGCGCGACCTCGACCTTGTACACGTGCAGGCCTGCGTCGGCGAGGGCCCGCGCCAGGGCCGGGCCGGTCTCGTCCACGGTCTCGCCGCGCGAGCAGCGGTCGCTCACCGTGAGGACCACGGCCTGGAACGCGGCACGCGGCACGACTTCGAGCACCTCGACCGGGTCTCCCTTCGCGATACAGCCAGCCTTGGTGACGCGAGCGAACACGCCAAGCCGCGGCATGATGCAGTCGCCGGTCGTCTCGTAGATCGCGCAATGGGAGTGGCACACCTTGCCGATCTGCGTGAGCGACACCTCCGCGTCGCTGCCGATGCGGAGCCGGCTTCCAAGCCCGAGCGCGGCCAGGTCGATGCCCTCGAGCACGATATTCTCGGCGAACGCTCCGGCCTTCAGGTCGGGCAGGCCCTTGTCGCGCATGGTCTGCACGTCGCGCTCGTCGAGGAAGCTCACTTGCCGGTGCCACGGCCCGGCGTGTGCATCGCCTTCGATGCCATGCTCGACCACAAGCTGCGCCTTGGGCGCCTCCGTCTTGGGGATGCCCTTTCGGTCGCTGATGCAGATGGCTAAGACGTTGCCTTTCATGCCGAGTATTCTACTCCAAAGTGTTCGCCGCCCCAAGCGGCGATCCAGGCTTGGCGCTCCAATCCCCCGACTTGCCGCCCGTCTTGCGCAGCAGGCGCACGCGCTCGATCACGATGCCCTTGGTGACGGCCTTGCACATGTCGTAGACCGTGAGCGCCGCAACCGACGCCGCGGTCAGCGCCTCCATCTCCACGCCGGTCTTCGACGTGGTCTTCGCGGTCGCGGTGATGCGGATCGTGTCGCCCTCAAGCTCTGCGTCCACCGCGACGTGGTCCAAGGGCAGGCTATGGCAGAGCGGGATCAGTTCGTCCACGCGCTTCGCGGCCATGATCCCCGCGAGCCGCGCGGCCTCGGCCACGTTGCCCTTCGCGGTCGCGCCCTCGCGGCGCAGCACCTCGGCCACTTCGCCGCCCACGCGCACGATCGCCTCGGCCGTTGCGGTGCGCTCGTTGGGCGACTTGGCAGAGACGTCGACCATGCTTGCCTTGCCTTGCTCGTCCACGTGAGACAACTTGGCCATGTCAGCCTCCGATCTTGGACATGGGGTGTCGCGCCTGCTGGCGGCGCAGCGCGGGTTTCATCGCTACGACTGAGCGCACGACCCGATCAAACTCCCGGGCATCCTGCTCCGGCGTCCGGACCCAGGCCCGCAGATCCGCGCCAGCGTCGCTCATCAGGCACGCTCGCAACTCGCCACGCGACGTGAGCCGCAGGCGGTCGCAGCACGAGCAAAACGGCTGGGACTCGGACGCGATCGTGCCGATCCTCACCTGCTGGCCCGTGCGCCGGCACGTGAGCAGGTGCGACATGGCCGGGCCAGTATGCTCCCGCGGCAGCGACTCCACTTCAAACTCGCCCCGCAGAATCGCGAGCATCTCGTCGATGGACACGAAGCGATCGGCGTGCAAGTCCACGGCCGCGCCAATGTTGATGAGTTCCAGGAACCGGACCGCCGCGCCCTTCTCCATCGCGAACCGCACGAGGCCGCACAATTCGCCATCGTTCTCCCCGCGCATGACGACGGTGTTGAGCTTGATCGGGCTAAGCCCGGCGTCCCGCGCGGCGTCGATGCCCTCCAGCACACGCGACAGCTCTCCCCCTCGCGTGATGCGTGCGTAGGTCTCGGAGTCAAGGGAATCCAGGCTGACGTTCACGCGCGTGAGTCCCGCGGCCTTGAGCCGCGCAGCCAACTCCGCGAGCAACCGGCCGTTGGTGGTGAGCAGCACCTGCTCCAGCCCCAAGCCGCAGAGCATCTCGACCAGATGCACGACGTTTCGGCGCAACAGCGGCTCGCCCCCGGTGAGCCGCACACGCTCCACGCCAAACCGTTCGGCGAGAAGCCGCGTGATCTCGACAATCTCCTCGAGCCGCAGCATGTCCTCATGCGCGTACAGCGCCACTCCCTGCTCCGGCATGCAGTACACGCACCGCCGATCGCATCGGTCGGTGACCGACACGCGCAGGACGCGAATGGGACGGTTGGGGGTGGGCGAGGACATGCTTGTGTTACGTAATGCCGATGGCCTAGTGTCGTGCCACGGCTGAGGCGTCGAACACGGCACCACCGCAGTGCGACCGCGGGAGCGACCCGCTCGTAGTGGCGACCGTAAGGGCGCCCTCTGCTCCGATGGAGAATCGGCACCCGAGCGGAAGGCCCTCACGGGCCTACTACAAGCGCGACGTCACACGCTTGCCGTCGCGTCGTGTCCCCCTGCACCCGCCGCCACGCACGCCAGAGCAGGCCTCATCCGCCGCGCAGCGGACACCGTGACGGCGACTGCGCCGCGAGCGGTGTGACAGCACAGGCATGACACGATACTAGATCATAGACGACGCTCGGACGCCAATCAAACCCCAGTCACTACCATTCTGACCGAGCCAGAACCAGAGGCGCAGAGGCCCCCAGACAGACCGTAAGCGCGCCCATCCTTGACAAGCGACAGGTTCGGTGAGAGATTCGTGGCAAGGGCATGGTCCCAGAACTCATAGAGGTCAAGATGGACAAGCGAGTCGTGCTTGTGTTCGATGGTCAAGTGCTCCGCCCCGAGCGCCCCCTCAACATCGAGCCGGGAACACGCGTACGAGCCACTATCGAGTTGCTCTCTGCGTCACCAACAGCACAGGCGCAAACGCGTCCGCTCCGCGTATTCCGTGCTGGGGGCGAGGAGTTCGAGGATGAAGCGCTCTACGCGTAACACTTAAGTTGAGCACTGCAGTTTGGGAGCGTGGAGGGCCACGAAACGGTGTCATTCTGAGCGCAGCGAAGAATCTCCTGCTGCAAGCACGGTTTCCTGAAGGTCGAGATTCTTCACTTCGCTTCGCTCGTTCAGAATGACAACTGGCGCCGCCGCAGTACGAACCAGATGTTGCACCTGGGCGAAATGTTGCCACAGGACCGCAGTCCGTTCTGGTCAAGCTGGGGCGCGCATAGGCAGGCACAAGAACCCGCGCAAGTCGTGAAACCTCCGGCCCGTTGCGCCTGTATCAAGGGGCAAGACGCAAGATTCACCCTCACGCTGGCGGACCTGCCCCTCCTCGGCCATCGCCGCCAGCACTCATGAATGGAAGGAGCATTTGGATGAAGGCAAGACGTATAGGATTGGCTGCTTTGTTGCTCGCGCTGTTGGCCGCGCCGCTGGCCCTTGCCGCGGACGCGATCGACTCGGTGGTGCCCAACGACTGTCTCATGGTGGTTCGCTTCAAGTCGCCCGCGGAGTTCGTTAACCAGCTCGGCGGCACACGCATGGGCAAGGCGATCATGGGAACCGAACTGGCCGACTCCGGCGCGAAGCTCGTCGCCAACGGCGCACGGTTCTTCTCCTCGCTGCTCATGGGGACGAACTGGGCCACGCTGCGCGACCAGTTCGGTTCGGACGTGGCCATGGTGGTGTTTGCGCGCGTGCCGGGCCAAGGCCGGGTCAAGCCCCCTATCGCAGGAGTCTTTGACGTGTCCCGCAACGCGAGCGAAGCCAAGGCGCTCGTGGAGGGCACGATCATCCCGCGCATGTGCTTGATCAACAAGAAGATGGCCGCGAGCAAGCAGGATTACAAAGGCATCACGATCAACCGCCTCCAAGAGAAACGCAAGAACCCGATCTACCTCGCATTCGTGGCGAACGTGTTCGTGATCGGCAACGAAGCGGGCGTGAAGCGCATCATCGACGGCGCCCAGGCGCCCGGCCAGACGCTCGCAACGCACCCGCCCTACCAGGCCGTGGCCAAAGACGTGGACGTTGCGGCCGGCGGGCTGTGCTACGTGAACGTGCAGGCGCTCATGGGCAAGGCACGCGAGCAGTTCGCGGCCCGGCCCAAGAAGCGCGAAGGCTTCGCGGCGACCGGCGCGCTCACGGTGAAGGCCCTTGCGATCAGCGCGGAGGTCTCCGGCGAGGGCCTGCGCCAACGCGTGTCCGCGTTCACCGGAGGCGACACCATGGGCCTCATGCGCCTCGCCACGCAAGGGCCAACCGGCGAGCACACGGCGTTCAAGCTTGCGCCGGCCGACTGCCACATCTGCGTGACGGCAAAATACGAAGACGGCCAGACGCTCCTCGAAGCGTTCAAGCAGTTCATCGTGGACATGAACGGCGAGGACAAGATGGTGGAGATGGCCAACTTCGCCCAGGCCATCGAGCAGCAACTCGCCATGAGTTGGCAGGCGGAATTCATCGATCCGCTCAGCGGCGAACTGTTCCTCTGCATGCGCCTGCCGAACTTCGCGGAACTCGCGCTCGAAGGCCGCAAGCCCGGCCCCAAGGACTTCGGCTTCCTCATCGGCGTGGGCCTGCGCGACGAGGCGCTCATGAAGACGACCATGGACAAGCTCCTCGGGTCGGATATGGCCATGAACATGGGCCTCGCCATGTCGACCGAGGAGTACAAGGGCCGCGACGTGTCCGTCATCTCCCTCGCCAACAAGCCCAACGCTTCGCCGTGCTTCACCATTGGCGATGGCGCCATGGTCTTCGCCCTCGACCTCGAAGCGCTGGAGCGGTACGTCGAGAATCTGGCCGAGAAGCGCACCCTCGCGACGAAGAAGGACTTCACCCAAACCATGGCGAAGTTGGAAACCCAGGGCAACGTGAAGGCGTACGTGGACACGCGGGAAATCCTCACACAGCTCCTCCAACTGGCTGAGACGAAAGCCCCGGCCCCGGTCAAGAGCTTCTTGCCGCAAGTGCAACAGCTCGCGGATGCCGCGTTCGGCATGGTCGCCACGGCCAAGGCCACCCCGCAGGGCGTGGTGATCGAGACCTACGGCCCCGGAGCCCCGGCATTCGGCCTCACCGCCCTCGCTGGCATGGGCGAGTTGACCAAGGCCAAATGAGAACGCGATGTGCCAGCCACGCCATGAGCCCGGCCAGGGGGCGCCGCCCCCTGGCCTTTCCGCAAGACACGGCCTTCCAATCCATGCGTCCCGGCATACAATGGTTGATGTTTCAAGGTCAGCGCTGTTAGCCTTCTGCCCCGTGTGGGACCTCCTTGCCTGTGGCCCGCGACGAGTTGCCAACTCATGTGATCGAAGCCGCGCGCACCGGCGACGCGGCCGCGTTCCGGCGCGTGGTCGAGCGCTACCAGGCCGGCGTGTTCAAACTCGCGCTCCGCATGACGCACAGCCACACGGAAGCCGCGGACCTCACACAAGACGCGTTCCTTCGCATCTATCGCTTCTTCGAGAAGTACGACCCGTCCAAGCCGCTCGCGCCGTGGCTCTACCGCGTGGCCACGAACGTCGTGCTCAACCACATCCGGGCCAGGCGCTCGATGGCCAGCCTCGACGCACAGGAGGCCGAGCCGCCGGCCCAAGTCGCGAGCGCCGCGGACGCCACGGCCCTGGGCGAGACTCAAGAGCTGGTTCGCCAAGCCGTGGATCGGCTCACGCCCAATCTGCGCGCCGCGGTCACGCTCTACTATCTGAAGGAACTCTCGCTCAGGGACATGGCCGAAGCGCTCGACGTGCCCGAGTCGACCGCGAAGGTCTGGCTCTTCCGCGGACGCAAAGCCCTCAAGGATATGCTTGAAGAGAAGCTCGAACCATGAACTGCACGCAAGCACAAGAGTTGCTCCAAGACCTGCTCGACGGCCGGCTCAGCGCTGCTCAAGAGCGCGAGGCGCGCGCGCACGTCGAAGCGTGTGCGGACTGCGCGCGGCAGTTGGCGATCTACCGCGACGTCTTCTCCGCGCTCGAGTCCGAGCCGCTGCCCGAGGTGGACTTCGCGGACGCGATCCTGGCGCGGGTGGCTGCGCAGCCGCGAGCGGCCTCGGTGTCCTGGGCCACGTGGGCGTACGCGGCAGCGAGCCTGCTCGTGAGTGTCGCTCTGTGGTTCGCGGCGCCGCAGAACCTCGCCCTGCCAGCGTGGGCCGCCAGCGGCATATCGAAGGCCTCCGAGTGGGCAGAGCCGTGGCTGGCCCCGGCCACTGAAGAAGCTGGCGCGGTCGTGGAGTCCGTCAGTTCCGCGGCGGACATGCCGTGGACAGACTGGCGCGCGTGGTCGTTGGACTCGCTCTCGCTTCCCCGCGTGCCCCTCATGCTCGTCATCGCCGCATGCGTTGCCGCTCTCGCCGTCAACCTATCCGTGCTGCGCGTGCAGCCGCAGGCGCGCCGCGCGGCGCATCTCGTTCTCTGATCGCTCCCCACGAGAGGTCCATCAGCCATGTCACGCAACAGACTCCCCATCGCTCTCTCGTTCACGTTCGCTCTCGTCCTCCTCGCGTCGGACGCGTGGGCCGGGCCAGGCGCGGACAAGAAGGCTCAGCAAACGGTCATTGTGCTGTGGACGGCGCTGCCGTTCGTTGCGCTCCTCGTGTCGGCCGGCTTGGGCGCGTTCATGACGTACCGGGCCACGTTCACGCGCCGCAGCGAGCGCGTCCTCCGCGCGGCCGGGTCGTCGCCCATCAAGAGCTTCATTCTCGGCGCGGCGAACACGGCCCTCCTGCTCATCGTCAGCGCCGCGCTCGGCGAAGGCGCGCCGGCAATCGCCGCGCTGTTCATGGCCCTGCTTCTATTGCTTGCCTTCATGGGCTTGGCCGCGAAGGCCGAGAGCATCGGCGCCCGCATCGCCAAAGCCGCGGGCCGCGAGTGCAGCGCGATCACCGCCATCCTCATCGGCTGGCCCACACTGGTGGGGATCCTCATCATCCCCTTCATCGGCTGGGGAATCGTCATCTACATCGCGGTCTGCGGAGTAGGCGCCGCGATCCTCTCGTTCTTCGCGGCCGCCCCGGATGCCGAGAAAGCGTAGGGTGGGCCTCGCCCAATGCCATCAACTTAAGGCGGCGCGTGTGCTTCCGGCGAGTCGCGGCCGCCCTGTGGGTTTGGTCGCGGCCACTGCGCTCTGAGCACATCAGGGACAGGGCGTGCCTATTGCGGCTACTAA
>JAJRTI010000166.1 GCA_024278415.1 Planctomycetota bacterium
GAGACGCCCGGCGCCATGCCCGTGTTCGTCGAACTCGGCGTCGGCGAGAACGGCATCTACGTAGGCGAGTACCCGCATCGCCGCGGCTACCTGCGCGGACAAGTGCCGCAGGACATCGTGGATTACTGGGAGGACCGCAACCTCTGGGGACAGTACCGCGCGTACATGCGCACGGTGAAGCGCGTCGAGCTGCAACGCACCGAGGTCGCGCAGTACAAGTTCATCTCCAACCAAGGCCACCTCAGCCCAAGCTACGCGGAGTTGCTCGAAGTCGGGCTCGACGGCATCCTCGCGCGCGTGCGCAAGCGGCGGGAAGGCGAGACGGACTGCGACAGCATGGAGTTCCTCGCAGCCGCGGAACAGACGCTGCTCGGCGTGAGCGAGTGGACGGAGCGCTACGCCAAGCTCTTGGCCGGCGAGTCCGCCGCGTGCGCGGACGCCGCGCGCAAGGCTGAACTGGCCGACATGGCGCGGATCTGCTCCAAAGTCGCGCACGTGCCGCCGGCCACGTTCCACGAAGCGATGCAACTCATCTGGCTCGTGCACCAGGCGATCCACATCGAAGGGCACGGCTATTCGAACACGCCGGACCGGCTCGACCAACTGCTCTACCCCTACTACCTGCGCGACAAGGAGGAGGGCAGGCTCGACGACGACCAGGCGCTGACGCTGTGCGAGAACTTCGTCCTCAAGCAGCGCGACAACACCTTCTGGGGCGTCGAGCACAACCTCACGCAGGGCCTCTGCGTGGGCGGGTCCACGCCCGATGGCGAGGACCAGACCAACGAGCTGTCGTGGCTGTTCATCGCCGCGGCCGGCGCCATGTCCGTGCCCGAGCCGCTCGTGTGGGTGCGGTGGCATCCCAACATCGACCGCGACTTCTTCGACCACTGCCTCGCCAACCTCGCCGGCTCCACCTGTTTCCCGCTCATGATGAGCGACACCGCGGTGCCCGCGATGCTCATGGAGTTGGGCGTGTCGAAGGAGGACGCGTTCAACTACGTGCCGGCCGGCTGCAATGAGCTGGCCGTGCCGGGCATGGCGTATTTCAATCCCGGCGCACACGCGGGCTACCTCCAGGCACTGGAGGCCGCACTCACCGGGGGCAAAGGCTACAGCGGCAAGCAGACGCCGATGGCAGGCACGCCCGCGGCCGATGCCATCGAGTCATTCGACGAGTTTGTCGGCGTGATCGCCCGCTACATGCGCCGCGGGATCGAGCAGTCGTACAACAACGGCCTCACCATACTCATGGCGCAGATGCGCTGGGGCCAGACGCCGTTCACGTCGTGCTTCTTCGACGGCTGCATCGAGCGGGCGCGGGACATGATCCTGGGGACGAAGTACAACATCCTCTCCTGCGGCGGCACGTCATTCGCCAACATGGTTGACTGTCTGGCCGCGATACGGGAGGTGGTGTTCGAGAAGAAAGAGGCGACGCTTGGCGAGGTCGTCGCCGCCTGCCAGGCAAACTTCAAGGGGCACGAGGGCCTGAGGCAGAAGCTGCTAGCTGCGCCCAAGCATGGCAACGACGACCCGCGCGTCGACGATCTGATCGAGTTGGTTCAGCGCCTGCGCGACGAGCCCATGAAGGAAATCTGCCGCGATCCGCGTGATGGGACCCCCTTTGGCAACAGCCACGTCGTACGCTCCGGCGCGGTCCGCGGTGGCGCCAATACCCCGGCCACGCCCGACGGCCGGCTCGCCGGCACGCCGCTAGCGAGTTCTGTCGCCGCGTCCTGCGGCGCAGAGAAGAGCGGCCCCACCGCGCTGCTCAACTCCATCGCCAAGCTCAACCCGGCCAAGAGCTGGCAGTGCGGGTACAACGTGAACATGCGCTTCCAGCGCGAGATGCTGGCCGCCCCGGCTAACCGCGCGAAGGTGCACGCGATGCTGGACAGCTTCTTTGCCCGCGGGGGGCAAGAGATGCAGATCAACTGCGTTGACCCCGAGACGCTGCGCGCGGCCCAGGGCGATCCCGAGGCGTACCAAGACGTGGTCGTGCGGGTCGCCGGCTTCTCGGAGTTCTTTGTGAACCTGACGCGGGACATCCAAGAGGACGTGATTGCGCGCACGGAGCACGGGGTGTAGTCGCCGCCTCTGCCAGCATGCGGGCGCATGTGGTTACCGCACGCGTCAGCGCCTCTCAATCGATGTGAAACACCTCCCGCAGCTCCAAGCTCACCGGGCTGTCGTCCGGGTTCGCGGGCATGATCTCCTTCATGTGGGCCCACCACTTCTTGCAGATCGCTTCCTCAGCGATTGCGTTCCATCGCTCCTCGGACTCGATCTCGACGTAGCTGAAGAGTTGCCGCGTTTCGGGGTGCAGAAAGATCGAGTAGTTATGCACGCCGTGGGCCTTGAGCGTTTCTTCGAGTTCGGCCCAGATCGTGTTGTGCCGCTTCTCGTACTCGGCCTCTTGGCCCTCGTGCACGGACATGACGAATGCTTTGCGGATCATGGGGTTCTCCTTCGTCTCACACCGGCGGGACGCACACAGTGATGGGCCAATGGCGCCGGCTGTACAGTTTCGGCGTTAGTCCCTTAGCGTAAATCTCGCGACAACATGTTGTCGATGCGCTCCGTTGTGGAGTGCGCCGGCTCGACGGCGCTTTGGCAGGCAGCGCGTAGCGCTGCTTTGCATCCGCACACGCGCGATCCGTTCGCCAGCGACAGGCGAAAAGCTAAAGCGGCGTCAAGCCGCCGCACTCCACATGGGCTGCGGCGCAGCCGCCTCTTCCTGCAAGCAACGTCTTGCAGGAAGCCTAGTGCCTTAAGCATTCGTAACCGCGACGAAAAACAAGATGTTGCACAC
>JAJRTI010000167.1 GCA_024278415.1 Planctomycetota bacterium
GTCACCCTCCTACTCCTCGTCTTACTCTTTGTCCTACTCTCTCTCTGCCGCTATCCGCCGTAAACGGAGAGTAAGACGAAGAGTAAGACTGAGAGTAAGACTGAGAGTAAGACTGAGAGTAAGACTGAGAGTAAGACTGAGAGTAAGACTGAGAGTAAGACTGAGAGCAGGGCCTGTGTCCGCGCACCGGCCGGATAGGCTTCCTGCGGACCAGCGGGTCCGCTCCCGTGGGTCACGGACGTGGACCTCCGTGACCAGTCGGGCTCGGCTACCGCCGAGTTGTCATGCTGAGCGAAGCGAAGCATCTCCTGCCTTGGCCACGCGAGATTCTTCGCTTCGCTCAGAATGACATGCCTGGGGAGCTATATGCGCTCTGCAGCCAACGCACATCCGGGAGACTGACATGCCAGCACTTAGGACGCTCTTCTTCACCGTCATCCTCACGCTGCCCCTCGCGGCCGCGCCGGTCGTGAACAACGGCAGCTTCGAGGCGGACCGGTTCGGCAGGGCCCCGGGCCTGGCCGGCGTCAACGGCGGCAAGATCACCGGCTGGCGCTTCAAGGGCCACGTGGGCGTGAACCCGTGGTGGCAAGACCCGGCCCGGCAGCAGGGACCCGTGCACAGCTTCTCCGACAACGGCCGCTTCCCCCACGGCAAACAGGTCGCGCTCATCCAGAACGTGGGCGAACTCGCGCAGACCATCGACGGCTTCGAGGCCGGCAAGCGCTACGTCGTCACCTACTTCGAGAATGCGCGCAAGCTGAACTACGACCCCGACGCGCCTCCGCGCATTCAAGTCTCCCTCGGTGGCGAGGTCATCGTATCGCTTCACCCGGTTGCGCCGGTCAACGACAAAAACGAGCGCACGCTGCCGTTCGACTTCGTGCAGAGCGCGGCCTTCACCGCGCCCAAGAGCGGCGCATTCGACCTGGTCTTCAAGACGACCGTGGGCACGCGGGTGACGATCTTCGTGGACCAGGTGGAGATCAGAGAGGTGAAGTAGCGGCCATGCCCGCGCACGCATTCCTCAACAACGGCGTGACCGCGCACCGCGGCAACTCCGCGGAGTTCCCCGAAAACACCATGCCCGCGTTCGAGGGCGCGCTCGCGCTCGGTGCGGACTGGATCGAGTTGGACGTGCACCAGACGCGGGATGGCCAACTCCTCGTGATCCACGACTTCGACACGCGTCGGGTTGGCGACCAGGCGCTCGTGGTCGCCGATTCGACCTACGACGAACTCAAACGCGTGGACGTCGCGGCCGCGTTCCGCGAAACGAACGGCCTGTCGCTCGCGGACTGCCCCAAGGGCGAGATTCCTCTGCTCGCCGACGTGCTAGCGCTTGCCAGATCGCAGCGCCGCACGCGCCTATCCATGCAGCCCAAGTCCGATTGCGTCGACGCGTGTGTCGAGTTGGTTCGACAGATGGGCGCCGAACAAGGGGTCAGTTTCAACGACGGCGACTTGGCGAAGATGGCGCGCGTGAAGGAGCTGGCCCCGCACATCCCCGTCTTCTGGGACCGCGGCCCCGACACAGACATCTCAGAGGACGTCCGCATCGCGCTCAGCCACGGATTCGAGAGCATCGTCGTCAACCGCGAAGGCATGACTCAGGCGAAGGTGGCCGCCATCCACGCGGCCGGCATGGAGGCCGGCGCCTGGACGGTGAACGATGCTGGAGAAATGCAGCGCTTCCTCGCGATGGGCGTGGACAGGCTCTATACGGACGCTCCTCGGCTAATGCTGGAAGTGAAGGCGCGGCAGTCGCCGCGAGATTGACGCAGCGGAAACATTGTCGATATAATTCGTGTGATCCGGGATACAACGGAGCCCCCCGATGACGCCAGTGACAGAATCTTTGATCCAGCAGATGGCCGACGTGATCGTCAAGGAGGTGGCCCCGGACCGTGTGGTGCTGTTCGGCTCGCACGCCAGAGGCGAAGCAGGCCCCGGCTCAGATGTTGATCTGCTCGTAGTCGAGGCGGAGGATTTCGGTCCAGAGCGGAGCCGGCGCAAGGAAATGGCTAGGCTGTGGCGGGCGCTGGCGAAGTTCGATGTTCCGAAAGACATCCTCGTGTACAGTCGCGGCGAAGCTGAGAGCTACGCACAGACCAGGAACCACGTGGCCGCTCGGGCGCTTCGGGAAGGGCGGGTGCTGTATGACCGATCTTGAGCATGCGCGGGAGTTGTTGGACGCCGCGAAACGCGATCTCCGCGCGCTCGAAGCAATGGGCGACGCCTTTGCTTTTGCCGAAGAGGTCTTCGGATTCCACAGGGTTGTTGACCGCGTCTGCAAGATAGCAGGGCACGACGCCGGCGACGGGTGAGCGACGAACTTCTCCGCGATCCGGCATCCTGTCTACCACATTCGGAGACAGACTCTTGACCATGCTCACCTCCTCGGCAGCGTTCGCTGTCCTGGCCTACTCGTGCTGTTCTTGGGCCGCCACTACACCAGAGAACCTCATCCCCAGCGCGTCCCTCTCCGCCACATCCAGCGCGTCGCCAGCCGATGGCAAGTA
>JAJRTI010000168.1 GCA_024278415.1 Planctomycetota bacterium
CAGTGGGGGAAGGTGGGCGGCCTCCCCTCGCCCTCTGGGAGAGGGGCCGGGGGTGAGGGCGGAAGTTCTGCGCCTTCGGGAGGTTCTTGCCTGGACGTCACAACGGCCTGATTGACTCGCCGCCGGCCTTTCCCATACACTGGTCGCTTCGTCTGTCTGCCCGTACTCACTCCCATTTCAGGCGCCTCCATTGGCCCGCGTTCTCCTGCTCAATCCGCCCGGCGACGAGTTGTTCCTGCGGGACTACTACTGTAGCAAGGTCTCGAAGGCCGACTACGTGTACCAACCCGTGGACCTCGTGGTCATGAGCGGCGCCATCGGCCGCGACAGCCACGAGATCGCGGTGATCGACGCGATTGTCGATGGCATCGGCCGGCAGGAGTGCCTGGCCCAGGCCGAGGCGTTCGGCCCGGACGTGATCCTTGCGCTCACCGGCGCGGTCTCGTTCGAGCAGGACATGGCCTTCTTCGCCGCGATCAAGGAGCGGCTGCCGGGCGTGCGCATCGCGGCCTCAGGCGACATCCTGCTCGAAGACGGGGCCAAGGTTCTCCGCGAGCAGGAGTGCCTCGACGCGGTCATTCGCGACTTCTCGGAAGCCGACGTTGCAAACTGGGTCGCGGGGGAGCACGGCCGCGTCGCGTCGCTCATCTACCGGCGGGACCGCGAGATCGTGGAGCCGGCATGGAGCCGGCCGCGGGGCGAGTTCGAGATCCCGGCCCCGCGGCACGAGCTGTTCCTCAACCCCAAGTATCGCCACCCCTTCCAGCGCCGGCGCCCCATGGCCACGGTGCTCACGGACTACGGCTGCCCGTTCCACTGCACGTTCTGCGTCATGAGCGGGCTGGGGTACCGCTGGCGCAGCGTGGACAGCGTCATGGAGGAGCTGCGCCGGGTCGCGGCGCTCGCTGTGCCGGAGGTCTACTTCGACGACCAGACCTTCGGCGCGGCCAAGCCGCGGACCCTGGAGCTGCTGCGCCGCATGGCTGAGGCCGATCTGAAGCTCACGTGGTTTTGCTTCAGCCGAGCGGACGTGACGGACGACGCGTTCCTCGCGGCGGCCAAGCGCGCGGGGTGCCACACCGTGGTGTACGGCGTCGAGAGCGCGAAACAGGACACGCTCGACAAGGCGCAGAAGGGCATGACCCTCGAGCAGATCGAGGCCGCGTTCGCCCGCTGCCGCAAGCACGGCATCCACACCGCGGCCACGTTCATCGTGGGTTTGCCCGACGACACGGAGGCCGATATCCGGGCCACGATCGATCTTGCAAAACGCCTGCAAACTGACTACGCTTCCTTCAACGTGCCCGTGCCCCGCATGGCCACCGCGTTGCGCCGCCAGGCTATCGCCGACGGCCTCGTCGCCGCGGACGACCTGCGCATGGACCAGTCGGGCACGTACGCGGTCATGGGCAGCCGGCATCTGTCCAAGGCCGACGTGGAGCGGCTCGTGCGCGAGGCGCTGTGGCAGTTCTACCTGCGGCCCAGCTACCTCTGGCGCCGGCTTGTAAGCATCCGCTCGTGGTATGACCTGAAACGCTATTTCCGCTCGGGCTTGGCCGTGGTCCGCAGCATTGTTTCGAGATTTGTGCGAGGAGGTTCGCGTTGAGAGCAGCCGTCGTTTACAAGCCCCAAGACATGCGCATCGACGAGCGGCCCGACCCTACGCCGCAAGAGGGCGAAGTGCTGGTGAAGGTGGCCAAGGTCGGCGTGTGCGGCTCCGACGTGCACTACTGGCACGCGGGCGGCCTGGGCGTGCACAAGATCAAGGACCCCATCATCCTCGGCCACGAAGTCGCGGGCGAGGTCGTGGGCGTAGGCCCGGGAGTCGAGCGGCTCAAGATCGGCGACCGCGTCGTCATGGAGCCCGGCGTGCCCTGCGGCAAGTGCCTGTTTTGTCGGGAGGGCAAGTATAATATCTGCCAAAGCATGCGCTTCATGGCCACGCCGCCGGTGAACGGCTGCCTCTGCGACCTCGTTGCGTGGCCCGAGGCCTGGTGCTATCCCATGCCCGACGGCATGACCTACGCGCAAGGCGCGATGATCGAGCCGGCCGCGGTGGGAGTGTTTTCGGTCGACCTGGCTGACATGAAGGCCGGATACAACGTGGCGATCCTCGGATCCGCGGCCATCGGCCTGCTCACGCTCCAGTGCGCGCGGCTCGCCGGCGCGGGCAAGGTGATCGTGACGGACGTGATCCCAGAGCGCTTGGCGCGCGCGAAGGAGATGGGCGCGGACGTGACGATCAACGCGATGCAAGAGGACGCGCCGGCGCGCATCAAAGAAGAGACCGGCGGCCTGGGCTGCGAGGTGGTGTTCGAGGCCGCGGGCACGCACGTCACCACGCAGCAAACCGTGGATTGCATCAAGCCTGGAGGCACGATCGTCGTGATCGGCATCTGCCAGGAAGACGTGATCCCCATGAACTTCGGCAACTCTCGGCGCCGCGAGATTACCTACAAGTTCGTGCGCCGCTACAAGCACGTGTTCCCGCGCACCATCGATCTCGTGGCGAGCGGCAAGATCGACACCGACTCGCTCGTGACCCACAACTTCCCCTTCGACCAGATCTCCGAAGCGTTCGAGACCGCACGCGACGCGCGGGACCACGCGCTCAAGGTGACGGTCGAAGTCGGGGAAGGCATGGAGTAGGCGACTGTATGGTTCAATGGTGCGAACTTAAGCCCGGCGTCCCGTAGGGACGACCGAGAATAGCCCAGCGCTTCAGCGCTGGGAGTGGTGCCGTGTACGGCAAATGGCTAGTCCCGTAGGGACGGCTGAATCCGCCGTACGGCGGACCGAATCGCCAATCTGCGGTCGTTCACAGCATTCAGCCGTCCCTGCGGGACTACAGACTACTCGGCGATCCACGTTCCCAGCACTGAAGTGCTGGGCTAGTTTCAATTGTCCCTGCGGGACAACAAAATCGCTTAAGTCAGCGCCATTGGACTGTATGGTTGATAGTTCATGGCCGACGCCGCTTCCGATCATCAACCATCAACCATCCTCATGGGCACTCGCCTCCTACACCTCGCCGACCTGCACCTGGGCGCCAAGTGCGAGCAGTGGCCCGGCCGCGCCGCGGACCTGGAGGCCACGTTCCAGCGCGCGGTCGATGAGGCGCTGAGGGAGGAGTGCGGGGCCGACGCGGTCATCATCGCCGGCGACCTCTTCGACCGGCATCGGCCGGCCAGCCGCGTTGTCGACGCGGCCAAGGGGCAGCTCGAACGGCTCACGCGCGCCGGCGCGCCGGTCGTCATGGTGCCCGGCACGCACGACTCGATCGAGTATCCCGACTCGGTGCTGCGCGATCCCATGCCCGACGGCGTACACGTACTCAAAGAGCCCAACATCGGCGAACCGCTCACGCTGACGATCAAGGGCGAGGACGTGCACTTCTACGGCATGGCGTACGCGCCCGCGCGCTCGAAAGCGCCGTTCGACGCGTTCCACCGCACCGACGCGGAGGGGTACCACGTCGCGGTCATCCACGGCTCGATCGAGGGCGCGCCAGACTGGGACATGCGCGACCGTTACATCCCATTGAACCTCGACCGGCTCGGCCAGACCGGCATGCACTACGTCGCGCTCGGCCACTACCACAAGTTCCATCGCTACGAGCGCAACCGCGTGCAGGTCGTCTACCCCGGCGTGCTCGAAGGGCTGCGCTTCGCGGACACCGGCAACCGCTACCTCACGTGGGTCGAGCTGGCCGACGGCCGCGCAACGGTGCAGCACCAGACCGCGGACGCCGCGCCGATCAACACCAAGCTCGTGGACGTGCGCACCCTCGACCTGGGCCACTGTGCCGCAACCAGCATGGATGAACTGGCCGAGGCGATCCAGAATTGGGCGGACGAGAAGCTGATCCTCCAAGTGCGGCTCCAAGGCGCCGCGGAGTTTGCGGTGGACGAAGACGCGCTCGCCGCGCGGCTCAAGCCGCACTTCGCGTTCCTCGACGTGGTCGGCGCCGGGGTGAGCTACGTGGACAGCCGGCGCGTGGAGGAGATGGCCCAGGAGCAGACCGTGCCCGGCATGTTCATCCGCCGGCTGCGGAAGCAGATCGAGGCCGCCTCGACGCCCGAGGAGCGCGCGGTCGCTGAACTTGCGCTCAAGTTCGGCGTCACGGAGTTCCTGAGAGAATAGCCTGCCGCCCATCGTCGCCGTCAGACCGTTCATAGTAGGGCGATTTATCGCCCGTCGGTCGCTTGGGAGAAACGGGCGATAAATCGCCCTACTACAAGCCTCGTCGCCTCGCGCCACACACATCGACGACATGTTGTCGTTCAGGAGCCGGTAAGCGAGCCCACGCCATGAAGATCCGCCGCCTCAAACTGCACGGGTTCGGC
>JAJRTI010000169.1 GCA_024278415.1 Planctomycetota bacterium
GGGCGGATGGGGGGGGGAGTTCAATAGGACTGCCCTGGCCCCAGGGTAGCGGCCTGCGGCCGCTACCCTGGGCTAGAAGCCGGAAGCCCGTTGGGCTTCCAAACAGCGTTGCGTCAAGCGGAAACGCTGTCCATCGAACTCGCGCACGTTCATGGGGCCAACGGCTGTTGCAATCGGCTGAAGTGTTACGACGGATGAATCCTCCTTCGCCCGCGAGCTTCGCCTCCTGGCCGCCGTGAAGCTCTACGAGTTGGGGCGGTTGTCTTCTGGCCGCGCAGCCGAATTGGCCGGGATGCCTAGAGTGGAGTTCATGCTGCAGTTGGGGCGGTACAACGTGTTCCCATTTGAGGCCGAGTTGCGCGATCTGGAGAGGGCTCATGCCTGAAGCCATCAGCAACACTTCTCCCTTGCTTTACCTTTACCGCGTCGGCGTGTTGGAATGGCTTCCCTCCCTATTCAACGAGATATGGGCGCCCCACGCGGTCGTGCTTGAGTTAGAGGAGGGGCGGCGGCGAGGCTATGATGTGCCCGATCCGAGGGACTATTCGTAGCTCCGGGTCGTGGAGCCGCGAGCCCTGCCATCAGAATGGCTTAGCCTGGATTTGGGAGCAGGGGAACTCGCGGCGATGGCTCTGGCGCTGGAGAACCCAGCGCGTGGGCCACGAGATGTCACGCCCTTTCAGGGCTCATGGCTACTGATGACGGACCGTTGCTTCTCCGTGTCGATCCTCACCGCAAAGAGCGCCTCCTCGTGTCATGTCACGCATGAAGTGTCGAAGGGGTCGCTCTCCGTTGGTATATATCCGCGCATAACTAACGGGACATCGTGAGAGCCATCTGGTGCACAATGGGGCTGACTCAAGCAATCTGCTGTCCCGTAGGGACAGTTGAGAATAGCCCAGCACTTCAGTGCTGGGAACGCGGATCCCCGAGTCGCCCATAGTCCCGTAGGGACGACTGAATGCTGGGAACAGCCGCAGATTGGCGATTCGCCGATGTTCAGCCGTCCCTACGGGACTGGCAACTGGCCTCAGACTGCCCAACTCCCAGCGCTGAAGCGCTGGGCTATTCTCGGTCGTCCCTACGGGACGCATGGCTTAAGTTCGCACCATTGCGCCGTGCGGCGGATACTACGAGCGGGGCGCCGCCCGCGAGCGGTGCGACATCGCAGCCGTGACATGACACTAGTCCGCTCCGTGTTTCTCGCCAATCCACTCCCGCCCATCACTCGCCCCTGGCCATCAAAGAGATCCGTCACCGCCTCCACGGCCTGGTTCTGGAAATCCTGATTGGCGTCGAAAGGGAACTTCATGGCGACGTCGGCTCCTGCGGTTCCTCCGGCGGCGCTAGGGGACGCATGACCGCCAGAAGGTGTGGCACGTCGCGCGCCACGATCTCCCACAGGATCGTCAGATCGAGGCGGAAGTACTCATGCACGATCCGGTTCCGCAGCCCGACCAGGTCCCTCCAGGGCACTTCAGGATGCGCGGCCTTGCACGGCCCGGAGATGGCGCGAGCGGCCTCGCCGATGATCTCGAGGACCATGCACAACGCGCGCTGAAGTTTCCGGTCAGCCCGGAACTCTGCTTCCGACACGCCCTCCACGTACTCCATCGCCTCGCGGCATGCCAGCACGATATCCAGCAACCGAGCCTCGTCATGGCGCATAAACGGTCTCCAGATGCTCCAGGATGTGCTTGCGCCGGATCCAGTTCGGGTTTTCCTCCACCGCGCTGCGCGTCACGAGGTCAATATCCCGGCCGAAGATCGCGCGTAGCTCATCCTCCATACGCCCCAGATCGAATAGACCCCAGCGCGCGTCGTCGGCGAACGTCACCAGCACGTCCACGTCGCTGTCGGCGCGGAAGTCCTCCCGCAGCACCGACCCGAACAAGCAAAACTCCTGCACCCGCCACCGCCGGCAGAAAGCCTCAATACGTTCTTGAGGAACTTGGATTTGCATCCGTCCCACGGCGTTGCTCCCACAGTCTGGAAACGCGCGAGTCTTCCTTGGCGATACTTGCGCGTTGCGCGTGCTCTTTCGTCTTCGAGGCCAGTGTACGCGCCCCGCCTCCTGCGTGTCAAGAAAGAATCCTTGCGCCCACAAGCAGGCGCTATGGCTTGGTGCTCCCAGTCGTCTCTTGTGACTCCCAACGCAATATGTCTTTCTCGCAGAACAGGAGCCGCGCGCGCAGTTCGTCCGCGGAAGCATCGGCGAGGCGGTTGCGCAGGAGCCACCGCATCGCGTTCCAGATGAGCTTGATGTTGTCGGCCTGTTCGATGCGGAAGGGCTGCATGAAGTACGGCTCGCCGCTGACCACGAGCCGGCCGCGGCCGATCGCGCCGGCGCAGAGGACGGGCCGCGAGGGGTAATTCTCGTCAGTCTTCGTGCTGAGCACAAGCGGCGTGAGGCGTCCGTCGCGGTCGAGGATGGGCGTGGCGCAATGGAGCTGCACCTCGCGCACGCCGCGCGTGATCGGGTGGGGACGAATGTCCGCGAGCGCCACGTCGAGCGCGTCGCCATCGACGCAATGGCGCGGGTCGGCGAGCCACACGGGGCGGTTGCGCGGGTAGCGCTTGGGCGTGGAGATGCCGTAGGGCTTGAGGATGCCGTTGAGCGCGAAGCTCGCCGCGTTCCAGCCCGCGTGCATCGTGCCCGCGATGAAGAGCCCGCCCCCGCCTTCCAGATATTTCCGCAACATGCCCCAGAACTCGGGCCTCGTTTGCTCGATCTGCCTCCACATGCCTTGATAGTCTTCCTGGATGAACACGGCGGTGAAGCGCCGCAAGTCATCCGACGACAGTTCCGACGCGAACCGCTCATGCACGCCGCAACCGGCTCGTTCGAGCAAGTCCACCAACGCGGGGCAGCCCACTTTGCCCTGTTCGAGTTGCACTTCCCCGCGCACTTTCAGGAACAGGACGGATGGCCTCTTGGGGGCGAGTTCTTGGCGTTTGCGCATGCCCGCGAGTCGGCCGATGACGACCATGCGCCCGGCCGCGGGGCGTCGGAGCTTTAGCGGAGGCTGGCCGTCGGCCTCGAATAGCAACACGAGCGGGTCTTGCGGCAGGATGGCGATGGGGACGCCGGCCGCGAGGCGCTCGGCGGTGTAGCGTCCCTTGCCAAACGGCTTGGCCGCGCGCACATCGCGCACGGTGTACGCGCCGGCCCCGAGAAACTCGCGGCACAGACGCAATACGCCGCGATGCTCCTGGCCGCCCCAGTTCATCAGGTAAACCAGGAACCGCGGCGGCTGGCGGATGACTTGGAGTTCGACGAAGGGGAACTCTTCGCTCTTGTCGAACGCCACGTCCGCGTCGCGTGCGATGCCCGTTTTGTCCAACACGTCGGCGAGCGCGCGGTAAGCCTTGTAGAAGTCGGACACGTCGCCGACGTAGTACACGACGCCGCGGCCCACGCGGCGGACGAGCCACGCGGGCGCGGTTTTGCCCTCGCGGCTCGCCTTGGCCGCTTCGGGTCCGATGAGCCGCTCCAGCGGCAGCGGCTCGTAAAGACGGTCGTCGCGAATGAGCGAATCGCGGGTGAGCAGCACCGCGCCGCCTTGTTTGACGTACTGTTCCACCTGCTCGAACACGCCCTGCCGCACCAGACGCGCCATGGGGATCGCTAGCAGCCGATAGCGCTTGTGCCGCCCCGCGAGGATGCCGCGGCACGAGAGCACATCGATGGGCGCGCGGTGAAACAACAGCCCCGCGTACACGTTCATGAATTGCGAAAACTCGGGCAGAGCGGCCATGCGGCGCACAATGCCTCGGAACGACTCGAACGGATAGAGCACAGCGACTTGGCCGCGGGTGCGCGGCCGCGGCAGCAGCACGTCCGCGACTGATTCGATGGCCAGGCGCGTGCGGATGATTTCAGGGTTGACCGCGGGCTGCTTGGTTTGCCAGAAGTTGACGCCCGAGTGGCCGTGGACGGCGTGCTGCCAAAAGAGCGCGGCGGTTTGGCCAGCGTCGATGAATCGCTTCACTTTCAAATCGTCCGCGTCGACCAACGCAAGCGGGCCGTCGACGCCGCCCCAACCCTGCGGGTTGTCAATCTGCACGGCGAGCGTGTTGCGGCCGCCGTAGTTGAGGCGGTCAGAAAGGTCGATGAGGATTGTCTGCTTCCGCCCGCCGCCGGCATAGACCAGGTGGCCGTTGAAGTAGATGCGGCCCTTGGGGATCAGCGCGCCCACGCAGAGCACGAAGCGCTTGAAATCGAGGTCGCGCAGGCGCTGGTATTTCGCGTCGATGGGAAAAGCGCAGCGATACCACACGCGGCCGCGGAAGCGTCTCGCTTCGTTTTCCCGGCGCAAGTTGGGCATGAGCATTTCGGGCCAGGCGGAGTCGTCGAAGTCCGCGGCGAACCATCCTTGCTTCTCGCCGACGTTCTTGCCGTCGGTTTGATACTTCCATTGGGTCTGGAGCGGAGCGATGGAGCGCGACAGCATGTGCTGCACGTTTCGCTCCGCCGGGAAGGAGCCCTCGACGATGCACTCGGTGTTCACGATCGGCTTTTCGCAGATGCCGCGGCCGAAGTCGGGGTAGAACGTGAGACGGTTCATGGCCTCCTTGACCGTCTCGGGGGCCGCGGGTTTGCCATCGTAGTGGAAAAACAGCACGTTGGAAATCTGTTGGCCCCAGAAGTCGAGATGCGGCGCGATGCGTTCGATGTCCACCGCCTGGTAACCATCGGTGGGCACGCGTTCCTCGCGCGTCTGGAGCGTGATGGGAAAGGCGCGGCCGTATCGCTTCCGCACGCGCTGCACGAGCCGCTCGAAGCCCTCGGCGAA
>JAJRTI010000170.1 GCA_024278415.1 Planctomycetota bacterium
ACAAGGAAATCGACCAGATGGTCGACCGGGCCAACCTCGATGCCCGCAAGAACAACACACGCGCCAAGGCTTCGTAAACTTGACTCCTTTGTTAAGTTTCTGAGCCTTGGAAACGACTAGTTATGTACACGGGCCGTGCGGGACGCGCGGGTCGTTTGTAGTAGGGCGATTGATCGCCCGTTTTTCAGCGTTACTGACGGGCCATGAATGGCCCTACTACAAGCCAGCGGCGTCTGCCGCTCGGATCAGCAAAGCTCATGGGGAACCTCCTGGGGAGCATGTCATTGACACCCCGCCCGCGCCGCGTGTATCATGTGCGCCCCTGTAAGTGCCCCGCGTGGACAACAACCGATGCTTCACTTCCGTGACAACAACCGCGGCTGGCATCCCGGCCACCACATGCACGCGATCGCACCCGCGTGGACATCGTGGATGTGGCGGAGTCGAAGAGTTCGCACCCGGGGTTTGTGAAGCGTCAGTATGAGCTGATACCAACAGGCCCCGAGGCGGACGCTTCGGGGCTTTTTCATTTTTCTCACGCCATCGAATCGCCAAGGAGATTGGCCTTGAAAATCCGAGCATCCAAGCGTATCCGCAGCCTCCCCCAGTACGCGTTCGCCGCGGTCGATGAGAAGGTCGCCGCCCTGAAGGCCGCGGGCAAGAGCCCCATCGACTTCGGCGTGGGCGATCCCACCGTGCCCACGCCCAAGCTCGTGCGCGACGCCTGCAAGGCCGGCACGGAGAAGCGCAAGTCCGCAGGCTACCCCAGCTACATCGGAGCGGCCGAGTACCGACAAGCCGTGGCCGACTGGAACTGCAAGCGCTTCGGCGTGTGCCTCGCCCCCGATACCGAGATCGCGTCCACCATCGGCTCCAAGGAGGGCGTGTTCAACTTCGCAGAAGGCATGGTCGATCCCGGCGACGTGGTCATCATCCCCTCGCCCGGCTATCCGCCGTACACAACCGGCACGAGGTTCGCCGAAGGCAAGTGCTACTACTACGGCCTCTCCGCGGACAACGGCTTCCTGCCCGATCTGAAATCGATCCCCGCGTCGGTCTGCAAGAAGGCCAAGGTCCTGTGGATCAACTACCCCAACAGCCCCACCGGCGCGCTCGCGCCCAAAAGCTTCCTCGAGGAGGTCGTCGAGTTCGGCCACAAGCACGACATCGTCATCGCGTCCGACGAGGCGTACAGCGAGTTGTACTACACGGACGAGAAGCCCACGTCGCTCCTCGAGATCAGCAAGGAGGGTGTGATCGTCTTCCAGTCGCTCTCGAAGCGCAGCGCGATGACCTGCTACCGCGTGGGCTGGGTCGCCGGCGACTCGCGCGTGATCGACGTGTTCAAGAAGGTCAAGACCAACATCGACTCCGGCACCGCGACGTTCGTGCAAGACGCGGCCATCGCGGCGCTGTCCGACGAGCGGCACGTGGCCAAGATGCGCAAGGACTACAAAGAGAAGCGCGACATCCTCGCCAACGCGCTCGTGAAGGCCGGGCTCGACGACTGCACGCCCGACTCCACCATCTACCTCTGGCAGCGCGTGCCCAAAGGCATGACCTCGGAGGAGTTCGTGCTCAAGCTCATGGACCTCGCGCAGCCCGTCGTGGTCACGCCCGGCCCCGCGCTCGGCAACCCGCTCAAGGACAAGACCAACCCCGGCGAGGGCTACGTGCGCTTCGCGTTCGTGCCGTCCGTAGCCGACACGAAGACGGCCGCAAAGGCGATTGCCGGCATGAAGCTCTAACGGTCATTGGTCATTGGTCATTCGTCACTGGTAACGGCTCACAGCCATCAACCATCAGGTTCCCCAATGGAAAAGCGACTCTTCAGCGGCATCCAGCCGACCGGCGAGCTGCACATCGGCAACTACCTCGGCGCGATCAAGAATTGGGTCGCGCTGATCGAGGAGTTCGAGTGCGTCTACTGCGTGGTCGACTACCACGCGATCACCATCGAGTACGACCCGGCCGAGATGCAGGAGCGCGTGCGCAACGCGGCCGCGACGCTCATCGGCTGCGGCATCGACCCCGAGCGTTGCATGCTCTTCGTGCAATCGCACGTGCCCGAGCACTGCGAACTCGCGTGGATCTTTAACTCGGTCACGCCCATGGGCGAGCTGGGCCGCATGACGCAGTTCAAGGAGAAATCCAAGCAGCACGAGGAGAACGTGAACGTCGGCCTGTTCGACTATCCCGTGCTCCAGGCCGCGGACATCGCGCTCTACAAGGCCATCGCCGTGCCCGTGGGCCAAGACCAAGTGCAGCACGTCGAGTTTTCACGCGAGGTCGTGCGGAAGTTCAACGCGCGCTACGGCGACGTCTTCCCCGAACCCCAAGCCCTTCTCACCGAGGCCGCACGCATCAAGGGCCTCGACGGACAGGCCAAGATGAGCAAGTCCATGGACAATTACATCGGCCTGCTCGAAGAGCCCGACGCGATCCGCGCCAAGCTCAAGAAGGCGTTCACCGTCGCAACCCGCCTGCGCAAGTCCGATCCCGGCGATCCCGACATCTGCAACATCCACGCGCTGCACAAATTCTTCTCTCCGGCCGAACAATGCGAGGAGATCGACAAGGGCTGCCGGTCTGCGGAACTCGGCTGCGTGGACTGCAAGGCCATGCTTGCCGAGAACATGATCAACGCGCTCACTCCGATCCGCAAAAAGACGCTCGCGGTGAAAGCGGATACCGAGTATCTCGACTGCGTGCTCAAGGCCGGCGCGGACCGCTGCCGCGCGATCGCGGTGGACACCATGGGCGAGGTGCGCGAGGCCATGGGGCTGCGGTAGGAATCCGCAGACTGTGCGGACAGCGCATCGGAACCAGACCACCTCAAGAGGCCCGGGCTTCGGCTCGGGCCTCTTTGTTTGTGTCGTGAGCCGCGTCCCGACGGAAGCACTGCTGGCGCGTGAGCCCCAATGTGGCACGGTCGGCTTTACCCAATGCCATTGACTTAAGGATCGCTGCGTCCGCGGGATCTACGAAGCATGAGCAAAGGCGCACTCCTAGGCCAGCTTCAGCTGGCCTGTCTGATTGCCACCAGATTCATCTGGTGGCCACGATGGCCATCTTCCAAAGCAACATCAGCCTGCTTCAGCAGGGCTTCTCTGCCTGGCGTCATTGAATCGAGAAGCCGCGCTGAAGCGCGCTCCTGCCAACGAAGGGGAGGCTTGGTGTCCACCACGTGAACGTGGTGGCAAGGCAGAGAGCCAGCTCAAGCTGGCTGGATCCGGTGTTCCAACGGAAGGACCAACACGGCCACGCGTGACGCGCTACGCCTTAAGTTAATGGCATTGGGCTTTACCGACCGCGCTCTCCCGGGAACGTGACACGCACTGACACGGTTGGCAGACCAACCGCGCCACGCTCCACAGGCGGTCCCGGGCGTGATCGCATGTGCGTTCAAAGCGCGCCGTAAAACTCCATGTGCGCAGCCGCGTTCCGCTCCCATGTGAAGTGCTGCTCGACGCGCGCCCGCCCGGCCTTGCCCCAACTGGCTCGCTTCCCTCGCTCAATGGCGAGATCCGTCAGCGCGTCCGCAAGCGCCTGTGCATCGTCGGCCGGCACGAGGAGGCCGGTCTCGCCCTGGACGACCAGCTCCGGTGTGCCGCCAACGGACGTGGCCACGACCGGCAGCCCCGCGGCCATGGCCTCCAGCACCGCGTTGGGCATGCCCTCCCACCGGGACGCGCTCACGAACAGGTCGGCGGACCGAAGCAGCGCGGGCACATCGTCTGAGCGTCCCATGAGCGTGACCGTTTCCGCCAAGCCGGAGGCGGCGATGCGCCGCTGGAGCGCGGCGCGGTCCGGGCCCTCGCCCGCGATCGTGATCTGGAACACGATGTCGCGTTGCGCACAGATGCGCGCCGCGTCGATGAGCACGTCGTACCCCTTCTGCGGATCAAGCCGGCCCACGGACACGATGCGCACGGGCTCTTCGATCGGACCGAGGGAGTCTGACCGCGGGGTGAAGGTATCTGTGTCTACGCCATTCGCAATCGCCGCGACGCGCTCGCCGGGAACGCGGCAGCGCTCGCAGAAGAACTGCTTCGTCGACTCGGACACACATACGAACTGATCGGCCAGCCGCCACATGAGCCGATTGAGGAGCCGATGGGAGCCGCGCGGCTCCTCGACGCGGACCGACGAGACCACGCGGGGCACGCGCGCCAGTCGTGCGCAGAGGCGCCCCAGCACGTTCGCGTGGAAGAGAAACGTGTGCACCACGTCGAACTGGCCCCGGCGCATGATCCGCCACAGCTTTACGCCAGCGAGCGGCAGCGAGCACGCGCTCGCGTGGAGCTTGTGCACGGCCACGCCCTCGCGCTCCAGCCATTCGCCCACCACGCCGTCGCCCATGAGGCTGGCCACTTCCGGCTCGAACTGCTCGCGGTCGAGGCGCGTCACGAGATGGAACAGCGCCTTCTCTGCCCCGCCGGGGTCAAGCTCGGTGATGACGTAGAGGATTCGTCGGGGTGGCATGGTGGGTTGTTGTAGCTCAGCCGCGCACAGGGAAGGTCCTCGTCTGGGGACACGATGCGATCCGTCCGCCGTACGGCGGACGGCTTCCGCATCGCGTCCCCTTGGACGAGCGATGATACCACCCTGTTCCTCAGGCGCAAACGGCCGCGGAGTACACGGACGGGTCACGGACGGCCACGTCCGTGACTTACAGGCGCAGCCCTCCTGGTCCGCAGAAAACAGCGAAGAAGCTGATATACTCTCCACCATGGCCGACATGACATCATGCGAACGCATGCGAGCCGCCCTCTCCGGCGCGCCGGTCGACCGCGTGCCCTTCTTGCCGTGCATCGCGGCCGACCACGCCTGCGCGGCGACCGGGCACGAGTACGAGGAGGCGCTTATCGACCCGCGGCTGGGCCTCCGGTGGAACCTCGAGGCCAATCTGCTCTATGGCACCGACGTGGTGCGCGTGTGGCAGACTCCGGCGAGGCGATGGTTCGAGGCGAAGGAGGTCAAAAAACTCCGCGGCGACTTCGTGCAAGTCGATCGACGGACGGGCAAGGTCGAGGGCCGCTTCGACGTGCAAGGCGGCGGCGGGTTCCTCCCTGCCGATCAGCCGCCGGGGATGCGCTCCCTCGACGACCTGGCAGCCATCGCCTACCCCAGCGCGGACGAACTCCTCGATTCGGGAGCGCTCGACACCGCGCGGGAGGTC
>JAJRTI010000171.1 GCA_024278415.1 Planctomycetota bacterium
GGGCGCATGCGGCTACCCACAGGATCGCTCTGCAGAACGATGCGAACTTGCGGAATGCTGGAATGCTGGAATGAACTGGAACTGTCCCACCACGAAATAGTCGGAGTTTGGCAACTCCGGCTATTTCTAGGGGCGCCGTAGCCGCCTTCGCCAAGATGCGGCGATCTGTGGCGCCACTGACTTCGTCCCCGCATGCTGGCGCATGCGGCTACTCGCCCGCCGCGCGGTTGACACCCAATCGCCCCATGCCGTAACCTCCTGCGATCTTGTCCTGCGGATCGCCGCACCCTTACGAGGAACCCGTCATGTCTGACCTCTCCGACCTTCGCGCGAAGCTCCGAGACGCCCAGCTCTTCGTCGTCCCCTACTCCCACAGCGATTGGGCGTGGACCTATACCCGGCAGTGGCATGAAGAACGCTACACGCTCGTGTTCGAAGATGTGCTGGAGATCATGCGCCGCGATCCAGACTACAAGTGGTACTTCGACACCGAGTGCGAACAACTCGCTCCGTTTCGCCTGCGCCGGCCCGACTTGATGGACGAATTGCGCGTGCGCGTGCGCGAAGGTCGCATCGGCATCGCCGGCGGCACGATCTCCAATCCTCATCCGCATCGGGTTGGCGGCGAGACGCTGATCCGGAACTTCGTCATGGGCCGGCGATACTTCGAGCGAGAGTTCCCCGGCTGCGACCTGTCCGTGCTCACGTTGAACGACGTCATCTTCGGGCACACGCAGCTCCCCCAGATCGCCCGAAAGTGCGGCTATACCTACTACCGCGGCACGCGGCCGGGTTGCATTGCCGCACGCGGCATTCCCCGCGAGTTCATCTGGCGCTCGCCGGACGGCACGGAGATGATCTGCTCTTGGGGAGTCTATGGCGGCCCGCTGGCGCAACAGGACTTCATGGACAAGCCTTGGGACGAGGCCGCGGCCGAACTCATGGACTGGATCTGCACGAACTTCGCCGACGACAGCCCTTCTCACGTGCTCTTCCTCCCGCGCGGGGCCGACGACATCCGGCCGCTCCGCGATCCGCGCGAGAAGCCGCTCGATACGCTCGGCCTGGTGAAGCGATGGAACGAGCACGAGGACGCGCCCATGTGCTTCGGCACACCGCTGGACTACTACCAGGCCGTGGCCGCGCGCAAGGACAGGCTGCCCATCATCGAGGGGCCCGTCGACCCTGTCGGTTGGAGCTACTGGTACGGCCAGATCGGCAATGAGAGCCTCCGCACCTGGCGGCGCCAATGCGAAGAACAGCTCCTAACCGCGGAGAAGCTCTCCACTGCCTGCTTGCTCAGGCTTGCCGACGACTATCCCCAGCAGCGATTCGACCAACTGTGGCTCGACTTCCTCTCATGCTGCCCGCATGCGACGCTCTGGCTCTTCGCCAAAGACTACGATGCGATGCTGTGGAAGCTCAAGAGCACGACCGCGGAAGCCAAACGCATCGCCGACGACTGCGCGCACCGCATCATGAACCAAATCGACGTCGATGCCGACAACCGGGAGTGCGGCATTGTCGTCAACCCTGAATTGCACGAGCGCGACACGCTCGTGAAGCTGCACAAGGTTTGCCCCAAGCGCGGGTGCCGTTCGCTGCAAGTCGAGGACGCCCATGGCGCGGCCCTCCCCTACCAATTCGTTGACGCGGTCGCATACGAGGACGGCACGCTCAAGGAGGCCGATGTTCTCGTGCGAGCAACAGTGCCGGCCATGGGATATACGACCGTCTTTATGCGTGAGCTTGATGCCGCTCGTAGCACGCTCGTAAGAGCGTCTCTGGCCGATCGCGCGGAGGGACCAGAGCGGAACGCACTGACGTGCGTGCTACCAGCGGCGGATCGCGCTGTGGGCCCACACGGACTTTCAGAATGCTGTAATGAGCCACTTCAGTGTCTCGATACAACCACTGTCAGACTCGCGTTTGAATGTGACAAACTGATTTCGCTGGTGGACAAGGCTACGGGGCAAGAGCAACTCGCACCCGGCGACTACGCAGGCAACGACGTGCGCTTGCACGTGATCGAAGACACTGGGCCTTACCACTTCGGCCCTGTCATCGACGTGCTCAAGTTCGAGTGCGCGGACGCGGCCGTTATCGAAGACGGGCCGCTGTGCAAGCAAGCCCGTTTCACGGGCAGCATTGGCCCGCACGGCGTTGAACAGCGCATCACCGTGTACGAGCACACCTCGCGCATCGACTTCGACCTCACGCTCGAGTGCGTCGGCGGCGACGGTTTCTTCCGCGTGGGCTTCCCCATGGCATACGATGGCGATATCACCGTTGACGTGCCGTTCGGCGTCGAGCCGCGAGACGTGATCCAGGAACCCTACGATACGTGCGTGGAGCGCAAGCGCGAGAACGTCTTCTATGGCAGCCACTGGGCCGACTACTGCGCGGGCGGCCACGGGTGTGCGCTCATCATCGAGCCAGGCCAGCAGGGCTTCTGCCACTTCCCCGAGCAGCGGCTCCTCGGGCACACCTTCCTTAAGATCATTCGCCACCCGCAAGGGGGCTGGGAGCGCTTCGAGACGCGCACGCGCGAGGGCAAGGGCCGGCAGCACTTCCGCTGGGCGCTCTACCCCCATGGCGGCAACTGGGCCGCGGCCGCGGTGGACAAGGAAGCGCTGGAGTTCCGCAAACCGCCGCGGTGGTACTGGAAGTGGGCCCCCGGCACAGGGCAAGCCCTTTCGCCGCGGGACAGCTTCCTGCAATGCACCGCGCCCAACGTCGCGCTGTCCAGCTTCTACCGCGAGGGCGACACGGTCATCCTCCGCGTCCACGAGACCCGCGGCCAAGCAGCGGAACGCGTCGAGGTGGCCCTGCCATTCGCTCCTATGTCCGCAGCCAAAACAGACTGCCTGCTGAACCCGCTCGACGATGCAGTGGCCGTCGACGGACAGACGCTGCGCTTCGACGTCGGCCCCTGGGAGATCGCCACGGTCGCGCTGCGCCTCTGACTGAGCCCACTGCGTGCCTGTAGTGCGCACGTGAGTGCGCCTTCTGGCGACGACGCGTCCCGAGCAGAGGCGCACTGACGTGCGCAGGCGCGGCGCAAGCCGCTTGAAACCGCGTCCTGCACCAGCTACCCTCTCCACCTTCGCCTGCTCGCTCACAGACTATTCTGGAGAACCCCATGAAACTGTCCTACAAAGACTACGAAGACAAGATCCTCGGCGGCTGGATCGGCAAGTCGCTCGGCGGCGCGCTCGGCGCGCGGTTCGAGGGTTGCAAGTGCTGGATCGACCTCGAAATGGCCGAGATCATCCCCGACGAACTGCCACCCAACGACGACCTTGACCTCCAGGTGCTGTGGCTCAAGGTGCTCGAAGAGAAAGGCGCGTCCCTCACGTCCGACGACCTCGCGGACGCGTGGCTCGAGGGCTGCTGGTATCCCTTCAACGAGTACGGCAATTTCCGGCGCAACTACCGCCTGGGACTCAAGCCGCCGTACACCGGCATGCACAACAATGAGTTCTTCGAAACCGGTATGGGCTGCCCCATCCGTAGCGAGATCTGGGGATACGTTTTCCCCGGCGCGCCCGACCTCGCAGCCAAGTACGCCTACATGGATGGCACGCTCGACCACACCGACGAGTCCGTGTGCTCCGAGATGATGCTCGCCGCTATGGCCGCGGACGCGTTCTTCATTTCGGACCTGCGCCGCCTCGCCGAGTTGCACATGCACTACCTCAAGCCGGACCTCATCATCCGCAAGCTCATCGAGGCCGCGTTCGCGTCGTATGACGAGGGCCTTCCGCTCAAGGAGGCCCGCGAGCGCTTGCACGTGCTCCGGGGCCACCCCGAGCCGTGCGACGCGGTGTTGAACGTGCCGTTCACTTTCCTCGCGATCCTCTACGGCGAGAACTACCTAGCAAAGACGATCCTCTGCGCGTTGCAGTGCGGCTACGACACGGACTGCACGCTCGCGACCGCGGGAGCATTCATCGGCCAGATCCTTGGCGCCAAAAGGATCCCCAAGAAACTCCGCGACGTCATCGGCGACGAACTCGTCATGGGCATCGAATACAACCGCCCGGAGATGACGCTCAGCGCGCTCGCAAACGACACGGCGCTGATGGGCGTGAAGCTCACTGAGGGGCTGAACACCGGCATCGAAATCGCCAACACCCCCAAGGTCAAGGCGTTGCCCGCCAAGCACTGCCGGCCTCCACTGCGTTTGCGGGTCGACTACCCCGGCGCGCTTGCGGCAGCGCCAGGGGAATCCGTCGAAGTGACCCTCACGCTGTGCGGCACGGCCGGCCACAAACTCGAAGGCCCGGCGAAGCTCGCACTGGCCTGCCCCAAGGGCTGGACCGCATCGCCCAAGGAAGCCACACTGCACCTCTATCCCGGCGTGGAACCGTCTGCGACGTTCACTCTCTCGGCCGGCACGACGAACAAAACGTGGGACCAAGGGCACCACTTCACCGCGCTACTCAAGCAAGGCAAGAACGTCGTGTGCGAGGAGTCGTTTGGAGTGTGCGGATCCATGCTCTGGAAATTCCTGGGCCTGTACTTCGATCCGTGCAAGCCCGACGACCCGACCGGCGAAATCACGAAAGAGCAACTGCTCAGCCCACGCGGCAAGTTCGGCCGGCGCTACTATGTCGCGATGGAGCGCGAGTATATCGACGAGTCCAACCCGGACATCGACGCGCTCTTCGAATACTACTCGCGCGTGCTCGGCAAGCCGGCCGTGGTGAAGTGCGCGTCGGATCGCATCGACGTGTCGCAAATCACCGGCTGCTGCGGCGAGTATGCGGTCTATCTCGCCGGAGAACTCTACTCGCCCGATCCGCGCGAGGTGCACTTCTGGATCGGCAACAACGATGGATACCGCTTCTGGCTCAATGGTGCGCTGCTCCACGAAGCCGACGTGCAACAGGCTTGGGTGCCCGGCGGCCCGGGCATCGTCGGCACGTTGAAGAAGGGCCGGAACAAGCTGATGCTCAAGCTCCTCAAGCGCGAGGGCAAGATCAACTTCAGCTTCGGCGTGCGCCAAATGAAGCCCACGAAGGAGTGGCCCCGGCGCAACGACTGGTGCACGGACCTGGCATGGGGCAACCCGCTCGCGTAGTGCGAGCCGTCTTCCATGACCCAGCGGACTCAGCCTCCCGAAGGTTCACAACCTTCGGGAGGTTTCGGTTCTGGCCGGCGACGTGAGGAGAGGGAACAGCGGACAGCGCCTCAGCGTTTGCTATAATGCGCGACCGCCGCGTGTGTGCATCGGCGCCGGCCTTTTAGCTTCGCTGCTTCTGTTTCTGTTGGTGATGTCGAAATGACCATTGCTGAGTTGATAGACAAGATCGACGGCTACATCTGGGGCGCGCCCCTGATGATCCTGCTCGTGGGCACTGGCCTCTACCTGACGCTACGGCTGTGCGCGGTTCAGTTCCGCGGCTTCGCCCACGGCTGGCGCGTGATTCGCGGCGACTACGACAAGGAGGGAGACCCCGGCGAGATCTCGCACTTCCAAGCCCTGTCCGCCGCGCTGTCTGCCACCATCGGCACCGGCAACATCGTCGGCGTCGCGGCCGCAATCCTCATGGGCGGCCCGGGCGCGGCGTTCTGGATGTGGGTGACCGCGCTGGTGGGCATGGCGACCAAGTTCACATCGTGCACGCTCGCGGTGCACTTGCGGCGTATCGACGAGCGCGGCGAGGCGCACGGCGGGCCCATGCACTTCATCGAGCTGGGCATGGGCCCCAAGTGGAAATGGCTCGCGGTGCTCTTCGCGGTCTTCACGGTAATCGCGAGCTTCGGCATTGGCAACATGTTCCAGGCGAACAACGTCGCCGTCAGCCTTCACGCGCTGTTTGGCGGAGGAACGGAGGCATCGGCCGTGTTCAACGTCGCCACCGGCATCGCCATGGCCGTGCTCGTCGGCATGGTCATCGTCGGCGGCATCAAGAGCATCGGCCGCTTCGCATCGACGATCGTTCCGATCATGTGCTTCTTCTATGTGGGCGCTGGGCTCATCATCTTGCTCAAGAATGCGGGGGCGATTCCCGGCGCGTTCAAGACGATCTTCTACTACGCGTTTCACACCCCGGACGCGCTGGCCTGCGGCTTGCTCGGCACAGTCATCCGCGCCGGCGTAGCCCGCGGGCTCTTCTCGCACGAAGCCGGCCTCGGCTCGGCCGCGATGGCCCACGGCGCCGCGCGCACGGACGAACCGGTCCGCGAGGGGCTTGTCGCGATGCTGGGCCCGTTCATCGACACGATTGTCATCTGCTCGATCACCGCGCTCGTCATCGTCATCACGGGCGCGGCCGAAGTGACGCAAGTGAAAGGCGAGTTGACAGGCAAGGCTTTCGAACTCGGCCTGGGGAGCGCATGGGGATCGAAACTCGTGGCTATCGGCGTCGTCTTCTTCGCACTCTCGACGCTGATCTCGTGGTCGTACTACGGCGACCGCGCCGCGGACTACCTGTTCGGCCGCAAAGCGGTCGCACCCTATCGCTATGTCTATCTCCTCTTCATTGTGCTCGGCTCCTGCATCAAGATCGACAGTGTCATCTATTTCTGCGACGCGATGAACGGGCTTATGGCGGTGCCGAATCTCATCGCACTGATAGTTCTCTCGCCGGTCGTCGCGAAGTTGACAGCGGACTACTTTGCGCGGATGAAGACGAATGGCAGTGCTGTACGCGTTCCCGAGGGAACGAATGGAGAATGAGATGAACTCGAAGGACCGCGTCTCCACTTCCCTGTCCTGGCAAGAGCCCGACCGCGTGCCCTGCCAGATCTACCTCACCCCTGAATTCCACAAGAAGCTTGCCGTACACTTCGATGGCCGGAACGTGCTCGACTGCCTGGGCATCGACTTTCGCGGCGTGAACCCAGCGTACCGCGGCAAGATTCGTGAGCCGCACGACGGCATACACCATGACATGTGGGGCGCGGGCTACCGCACGGTCCAGCACGGCGAGGACGGAGCGTATCAAGAGGCCGTCGAACTGCCCCTTGCCGATCTGAAGACAATGGACGACGTGGAGGCGTACCCGTGGCCGTCGGCAGACGACTTCGATTACTCGAACATCGCGGCCGCGTGCGACACGATCGTGGACTACGCGATCTGCTGCCGAGGCGCGGGCACGCCGGACATCGTCAACGGCGTCTCCCGCGGCCGTGGCATGGAGCAGGTGCTCATGGACATCGCGCTGCGCGATGAGGTGGGTATGGCGATCATCGAGAAGCGCGTCGAGATCGAATACCAGATCGCCAAGCGCACGCTCGAAGCCGGCAAGGGCAAGATCGACATCCTGTGCCTCGGCGAGGACACGGGCAACCAAAACGGCCGCATGGTTTCGCCGCGCGATTTCGATGAGGTCTTCCGTCCAGCGCTCCAGCGTTTCATTGACCTTGCGCACGAGTACGGCGCGAAGGCGATGCTGCATTCCTGCGGCGACACGCACGAGATCATGCCCACGTTCATCGACATGGGCCTGGACATCCTCGACGCGATGCAGCCCGAGCCGGCCGGCATGGACCTTGAGGCGATCCGCTCGATGTGCAAGGGCCGGCTCGCGTTCTGCGGCCTCATTAGCACACAGGACACGCTGCCGTTCCGCACCGAAGCCGAATGCCGAGCGGAGGCGCGCCACAGGCTCGACGTCATCGCCAAGGGCGGCGGCTACATCTTTGCCCCCGCGCATTGCATCCAGCCCGACACGCCGTTGGAAAACGTGCTGGCCGTGTTCGAAGAGGCGTTGGGGGAGAAGTTGATGTAAGTGTGTCTCGCCTCAGGCCGCACAACGCGGGCGACGCTTGCAAGGGCGGCTGCACCGCAGCCCACGTGGAGCGCGGTCCTGCATGCGCGGCTACGCCGCTTTGCTTTTCGCCTGTCGCTTGCGTACGGCTAGCGCGCATGCGGATGCAAAGCAGCGCTGTGCGCTGCCAGCCAAAGCGCCGTCGAGCCGGCGCACTCCACAACGGGGCGCATGTAGGCGTTCGAAAACCGTTAAGCGCCTAGGCGAGCCTAAAGGCGGGACTCCGCCCCCCCGCACTGAATCACCGCCTTGATCTCCTCGCCCCCTCGCACGCCCGCAAGCGCCTCGTTTGCCTGGTCGAGCGTGTACGTGTTCGTGATGAGCCGCTCCCAGTGGAACTGCTCGTTGTAGCGGTCGAGCATGAGCATCGCCCGGTGCAGGTGCGAGTAGTCGATGCCCCACACGCCGCGCACGTCGAGGTGCTTCTTGTTGATCTGGAGGTGCGGGTTCACCTCGATCGCGCCGTGGTCTGTGTATTGGCCGACGACAATGTACTTGCCGCAATCCCGCGTCAGGTCCAGCCCTTCAGGCACCGCGGCCGGGTTGCCGCTCGCCTCGATGGCCGTGTCCACGCCGCGGCCGTAGGTCAAGTCCATAATCGCCGCGCGGCGTTCGTCGGCCGACGTTTGGGCCACGTCAAGCACGAGGTCCGCGCCCATGCGCTGCGCCGCTTCGAGCCGGCTCGGGGGGGCGCCGATGGCGATGATGCGGTACGGCCCGCGCAGGCGCGAGAGCGCGATCGCGCTGAGGCCGACGGGGCCAGTGCCTTGCACGAGCACGGTCTCGCCGAGGTGGCTGTCCGCCCGCTCGACCGCGTGCAGCGCGGTGGGCAACCCGCATCCGCCACCGATGGCCGTCTCGAAGCTGAGCGAATCCGGCAGCCGGACGATTTTCACGCCCGGCTTCAGATAGACGTACTCGCTCCACCCGCCGAGCAGCCCCTCGTCCGCACCATAGGTGATCCCGTAGACTTTGCGCCTGGGGCAGCGGGTCGTGGCCTTGGCCACCAGGCAGAACCAGCACTTGCCGCAGGTCTCGTGCACGTCGAGAAACGTGACGCGCTCGCCGCCAGTAAACGGCCGGCCATCCACGTCGCAGACCTCGCCCCGCACCTCGTCGATCGTCCCAACGTTGGCGTGGCCGGGGATGAGCGGGTAAGGCGTCTCGGCCAGCCTACCCTCTTGGAGGTGCAAGTCGGTCCCGCAAACTTCACTGTACCCCATGCGGAGCAGCGCGGCTCCATCCTGGAGTTCGGGCCTCGGAAAGTCTCGAATCTCAACAGGCCGATTCGGCGCCGGAATGACGGCCGCTCGGATTCGGGCCGGCCCCACTAGGGTTGCTCCAACGCGCGGCGCAATGCGGGCGGCATGTTCTTTGGCAGCTTTCTCCGCTTGCGGGTTTTTGCCTTGGCTTGGCCACGGAGTTCGACGTTCACGTACATACGAATCTCCGATGGTTGCCAGCCGCCGATAAAGTGGTAGTCGACAATGGTCAGCTCCCCGCGGAGTTCTTGGCGAGGTGTCTGCGACGGGCTATTGCTTGCGAAGACCATGATCGCTTGCCGAAGGGCTTCCCGGATGCCGGCGTCCAGCATCTGTGGCGTCGGGGCGGGAAGTTTGACCACGACAGTCGCCACATCCAGTTGCCGCATCTGCTGAATGACAGACGGGGGCCGGCTGGCGATGGCCATAGAAACGACGTAGTCGTCCAGCACCTTCCGATTGGAGACGTTTGCCGAGGTGGTGGCAATCTTCTTGATGCCAAGAGAGAGCTGCTGCCCTTCAAGCCGGAACGTCACGCCGTTGACGATGCCCGCGAGCTGGGCAATGGCCGAGGCCGTCTGATCGGCTTGGGCCAAAGCCGCCTTCTTGGCGGCCGGCGTGTTGGACTTGAGCGGGACGTACGCCGGCACGAAAACGAGTTCGCGCGGGCTGGGGTAACGGGCCAGTCCGGCGCTGGCAACAACCTGCGGCTGCCCGCCGGTCAGTTGCGGGCCCTTGCTCGCACAGCCCGGGAGAACCGCTGCGATGGCCACCAGGTGGATCACAATGGGAAATCGGAAGCGAAGCAGCATGGAGCACTCCTGAGCGTGCAGGCCTATCCTTTGTAGAGCCTGCGGTCAAACATGCGATTGAAGTTCGTCCACTTGCTCGACGGATCCCGGGACTCCTTGATCGCCTTATCGAACGCGTGGATCTTGGCGTCGAGGTTGTCCAAGTAGTGCAGCGCGACGGCCTCGGGGGTTACAGGGAGCTTGGGGGAGCCGTACTCGTACTCGCCATGGTGGCTGAGAATGAGGTGCATCACCGCGTTGAGGAGATCTGCATCGAAGTGGTCCAGCGACTTCGCCTTCTCCTCGACCATCGCTGCGCCCATCACGAGGTGTCCCAGCAGCCCGCCTTCGTCGGTGTACTGGAAGCCGCGCTCCCAAGTCAGCTCGCGGATCTTCCCAACATCGTGCAGAAACACGCCCGTGAGCAGCAGATCCTTCCTCAGCATCGGGTAGTCCGGGAGGATCCGGGCTGCCACGCGAGCCAGCGAAAGTGTATGTTCGAGGAGCCCTCCCAGATAGGCGTGGTGGAAGGCCGTCGCAGCGGGGCACTGCTTGAACGCGCTCATGAAGGCTTCGTCGTTGAAGAACTGCCCGAGCAACGCGATCAGGTCCGCATTCTCCACGGTGCGCAGGATCTTGCGAAGCTGTTGCTCCATCTCGTCCACGTCGTGCTCGGTCGCGGGCAGGAAGTCGTCCATGGAGACGGAAGCGTCGTCAACCTTTTCGATCTTCTTAACGATGATCTGGAGGCGATCCTTGTACGAATCGACTTGGCCGCTAATGCGCACGAAGTCCTCGGCCTCGAACGTCGCGAAGATACTTTCGGTAGCGTCCCACATGCGGATGGGCATCGCCCCGGATCGATCGGTCACCTCGCCATCGATGTAAAGCGTGCCGACTCGCGTCTGGCGCAGATCCTTCTTGAGCACGAGATAGACCTCGTCCACGGCATCGCCGTTGCGAAGATCAGCAATCCAAGTGCGTTCGGCCATTGTGGTGTTCCAGAGAGGAGGTGCATGGGTTGCCTGAGGGTGCAACCGACACGGGGAGATTCGATTCTTGTGGTCATACGTTTTACCAGCGAAGGGCTTTCCGTTCAAGGCGTGACAGGCCCACGCAGCCCTTGGCGCCCTTGATCGCTTGCTGGCGCCTCCTTGATTTCCGTGGACTCGGTGATACAATGGTGGGCATACGAAACGCCCCCTTAGCTCAGCGAATAGAGCGCTTGCCTCCGGAGCAAGAGGTCGCAGGTTTGAATCCTGCAGGGGGTACTTTTATCCCCTCGCGCCATGCCGTGCGGGGAAGTGCCAGAATGCCCGCAGATCGCCAATTCCCGGCCTTCTGCGGGCTTCTTGCGTTCTGGCCCATTGTGGGCACCCAATGCCATGCAATGCCCTTGAAAGGCCCTCAGGAGTTGGCATATAGCTGGCACGGCCTGCCCTCCGCTCCCGCGAGCCACGCGTCATGCGAGCGCATCAAGACGGTTTGAGCGCACCCACCGTTGGTTGTGCACGCCTGCACAGCCGAGGGCGGTCCCCACTTCAGCCGGCCACCATCGCCCGCATCATGCTCACACACCTCACCCACTCCCGCATGGTTTCCCAGGCTTCGTCAGCATTCGTCAGTTCTCCCTCGGCATGGGCGACGTACGTGTTGCGAAAGTCATTCACGCTTCGGAGGCAAGCGTACAAACCTCGGCTCGCGTCGTCCTTGAAAGACTTGCGCACCACATCCCAAACGCCTCCGGGAGTCTTGCCCCGTTGCGCGGCGTAATCCAAGCAGAACAGCAGCGTTCCCAAACGTGGTTCTTCGCTGTTTGGTGTGGGCTGAATGGCGAGACTGCTCGCCGACGGGTCGCAGGATGCGAAGCACGGCGCACTCATGTGGCTGGCTGGGACACGGCCTCGGCCCTGAAAGGGCCACACATACCCGGGGGCGAAGCCCTGCTCTTTACCCACATCTCAAGGAGGGGTAGCACAGGACAAGCCTGTACGACTAACGCCAAAGATGTTGAAGTTTCCTTGCAGCTCCATCCAGGCCACATGCGTCAGGTTTGACGCCACAAGGTCTTATCGCCCAGGCCCCCGGCAGAGACTCATGGTGGTCGACCCTCTGTCGAGCGAGGATCACAGATGCCCACCGATTGCGCAAATCGGTGGCCTCGAAAGGCATGGGATGTCCTAAAGCGTGCTCACGGCGTATTTCTTAATCCACGGATCGTCCGTAATCAGCACCAAATCCCCGCAGTTGGCCTGGGCGATCAGTATCCTGTCGAAAGGATCCTTGTGGACGTCCTCCAGGGACTTCAGCCCCATGGTGTGTTGAACCGTAATCGGCAACGGTTCGACCCTGTTGGTGGCGAGCTGATTATCGATGAATGCTTCAGGCCGCTCCGGCAAGACCAGCTTGCCCAAGCGGGCCTTAATCATGATCTCCCACGTGCTCGCCGCACTGAGGAAAAGTTCGTTAGTTGGGTCGGTAATCGCGTCCCGCGCGCACTGGCCCAACCGGGGATCGTCCGTTATCCACCAGATGAAGATATGCGTATCGAGCAAGCATCTCATCGGTAGAACTCCGCGGCGGCGTCTTCATCAAGCGGCTTGTGGAAATCCTCCGCCACCGTGATAAGCCCCTTGGCGGAGCCGGGGGGGCGCGGCTCCGCCGGCGCCTGCTCGTGGTTGTCCTCCACGAGAATGATGATCTCTACATCCTTGTTCACCATGTTCTTGAGGCCGGACAGGTGCAACGTGTCCGAGTCCAGGCGTTTTCTTATTCGCAATGCTTCCATGATTGGGGCTCCAGACTCAAGGTTTGGGGAGGCCAGACTGCCCGGCGAATCTCTCGCGCCAGGGCTTGGCGAATGGCCCCTCCGCCACTCGCGTGCGGAAATACGCGATCAGCTCATAGGACGTCAAGTCTTTCGTTTCTTCGCAAATCTTCTCTTGGATGCGCCGTTTCATCTCGACGCAATCGAACGCCTTCGGCTTACCGCTCATCTTCAGCCTCCTCCCATGCATTGGCGACGTCTCTGCCGTCACGATAATGCACGCGAAGAACCGACGCGATCCCTCCACGAACTCCTCATCATAATACTCCCCAAACACCGACGTGTCCATGTACACGCGCAGGCGATTCATACCGTTACCTCGATCACCGTAGCGCAAGCGATCGCGCGCGGGGCCGGCGTGGGGCGTCACGGCCGCGCGGCGACGATGCAGCCCACGCCGCGCGGGCCGATCTCGATGGGCAGAATCGCCGTGCCTTCGACCATTCGGGCTCGGATCGGCCGGCCGCGGAACGCGTCGAAGTAGCGTGTGCCGGGCGTATGCGGCACGCGCAGCGCGTCGCCCCGAAAGGTCCGGAACTGCGCGTTGAAGAGCGTCCACACCGTCGCCTTGGGCCCGGCGAATCGGTTCGCATAGAGCGTCGGCGCCTCCGTGAGCACGAGGGGCTCGACGTCGCTCGAGCAGAAGGCGTCTTCATACTTGTGCA